>JAUWLK010000143.1 GCA_030613745.1 Flavobacteriaceae bacterium
ACCATAACAATATATATATCTTAAGTTTATATTATTACTTACATCCAAACTTGTTAGTGGATTATAAGAACAAGATAATTGTTTTAAAGAAATGTTATTACTCACATCTAAACTTGTTAATTGATTATCTATACATTTTAAAGTAGTTAAAGAAGTGTTATGACTTACATCCAAACTTGTTAGTTGATTGTTTGTACAATTTAAATATGTTAAAGAAGTGTTATGACTTACATCCAAACTTGTTAGTTGATTTTCACCACAAGATAACCACTGTAATAAAGTGTTTTGACTCACATCCAAACTTGTTAGTTGATTGAACCGACACCGTAGGTAATCTAAAGAAGGATTATTACTCACATCCAGACTTGTTAGTTGATTATTATAACATCGTAATTCTTTTAAGGAAGTATTATTACTCATATCCAAACTTGTAAGAAGATTATCAATACAATATAATTTTTTTAAACTAATAAAGTCTTTAATACCTGTTAAATCTTTGATACCTGAACTGTCAATATTTAATTCAACTATTTTTTTAATATAAAAGGTGACCACATAATCATCCAACACATCATCATATCCTAAATCAATAAGTTTTTGTTCAAAGTTGTCATCAGGAACATAAGTTTCCTTGATTTCAGGAATTTGATTATTTGGTTCATCATCATCAGAACAACCATTAAAAGAAACTATTAAAACGAGTAGAATAAAGAAGTGAAGTAATTTTAATTTTAAAATTTTAGATTTCATAGTGATACCAATTTAAAACCACATTAAAGTTAGTGAATTAAATACATTTAAAATGTGATTTGTATCCCTTAATCACATTCTAATGACCAAGTAGAAGAATCATCTTTTGTCCAATTTGACACATCATTATTAAGTTGAGATTCATTTACTTTAATACAAGTTATTTGATTTAAATTACATTCTAAAGAAGATAATTTTGTGTTATTACTTACATCTAAACTTGTTAGTTCATTATTCCCACAATATAAAAATTCTAATACTAAGTTATTACTCACATCCAAACCTGTTAATTGATTATTATTACATCCTAATTGTCTTAAAGATGTATTATTACTAATATCCAAACTTGTTAGTTGATTTTCATGACACCATATATCAATTAAAGAAGTGTTTTTACTCACATCTAAATTGGTTAGTTGATTTTCACCACAACTTAAAAATTGTAACGATGTGTTTTCACCTAATTCTAAATTGGTTAGTTGATTTTCCTTACATTTTAAATAAGTTAAAGAAGTATTATTACTTACATCCAAATTTGTTAGTTGATTAGAACCACAATCTAAAAATTGTAACGATGTGTTATTAGTTACATCTAAACTGGTTAGTTGGTTCACTCCAAAAATTAATCTTTTTAATTCGGTATTTTTACTAACATCCAAATTTGTTAGTTGATTCCAACTACACGACAAATACAATAAAGAAGTATTCTTACTAACGTCCAAACTTGTTAGTTGATTCTTCTTACAATTCAATTCTTCCAATGAAATATTCTTACTCACATCCAAACTTGTTAGTTGATTATAAAAACAATTTAATTCATTTAAACTCTCAAAATCCTCAATACCAGTTAAATTTTTGATACCTAAACTGTCGATATCCAATTCAACCACATCTTTAATATTACTGGTTAAAACATAATCATCTAATACATCATCATACCCTAAATCAATAAGTTTTTGTTCAAAATTATCATCAGGAACATAAGTTTCCTTGTTTTCAGGAATTTGATTGTTTGGTTCATCATCTTCTGAACAACTGTTAAATGAAAAGGTTAAACCAAGAAGAATAGTAAAGAGAAGTAAATAGTGTTTTAAAGATTTAGTTTTCATAACGATACCCTTTTAAAACTACATTAAAGTTAGTGAATAAATGATTAAGTTTTTAATTTATAATCCTTTAATTCACTACTTAATTCTATACACTCAATTTTTCCATACAAGAAAAAAACCAATCTCGATATAAAAACTACTACTATCAAGGTTTTGAAGAAAATTAAAATTCACAGTTACAAAGAACCTATTAGACTTCAATACTATTTTAGACTATACCCTAACAAGTATTGGGTAATAGGCTGATAATCACTTGGTAATCTCAATAAAAATTACTATATTAGAGTGTAATTTTAACACCTATAAATAGTATTGTTATGAAGATATTTTATTCAAGAGTTTCTACTTCTGAACAGAACATATCCCGTCAAATGAATAATTTAGATGGATTTGATTATGTATTCACTGATTACTGTTCCGGTTCAATTGATTTTTGGGAAAGACCGAAAGGTTCACAGATTAAAAAGTTGATTGATAAAGAAGAACTCAAACTTTTAGAAATTCACAGTATTGACCGACTTGGTAGAAATACATTAGATGTTTTATCTATTTGGAAAAACCTCACCGAAAAAGGGATTAGAATTGTTTGTAGGAATCCAAACTTTCAAAATATCAATGATGATGGTAAAACTGATATGTTTTCCGAACTCATGATTTCCATTTTATCAATGATGGGTGACTTTGAACGGAAAATGATTAAGGAGAGACAAGGAGAAGGGATTGAACAACGGAAACGAACTCTTGGTTACTCTGGAAGACAAGTTGGAACAAAAGAATCTGTTGATAAATTCCTTTCCAAACCAAAATCCAAAATGATTATAAAAGATTTGGAGAATGGTTATACTCATAAAGAAATTTCATTTCGTTGTAGATGTAGTTTTTCCACTATTGATAAAGTTAAAATATATTCTGAACCTCAAAAGGAGCTTGTGTGAAAATAATCATTTATTTTTTTAAATTTTTTCTATCTAATTTAATAATAGTACTTAATATCAAATAATTCATTTATTAATTTTACAATTTAGATACAATAATTAATCTTAAAAATTGTTTATTGTAGAAGTATCCGATATGTTTTTCAGGATCGATTTATTGCTTAAAAATTAATATTATGAAAAGAATAATAGTTGATTACCGCAATTTAACACCCGATATTTTAAAGTTATTGAAAAATAAATATCCAGAAGGTTATACTAATATGGATATTATTGTTTTTACAAACCATAAAAACGAAACCATTAAAGCTATTGAAGTAACCACAAATGATACAGATTATTTAGTGAAAATCAGTAGACAATTGTATTTAAGCATTGAAAATTTTGAAGAACTAAATATCACAATCGATTATACTGTAAATTAAGAAAACCATAATACTTCGATTTCAATATTATTAAAATATATCTTAAATTTTCATTATTTCTGCTTAAAAAATATACATTCTACTTTTTTAATATAATTCAATTAAAATTTGTAACTTAATAGTCAGTATTTTAGTTCAGATTATTACAAAATTTAATAAAAATTATCATGTTAAAAAATGATAAAGAATTTTATAAAATTTGGTTTGATACTTTATTGGAAGGGATTTGTATAACTGATAATAAAGGAATAATTGTAATGAATAATTCTTCTTTGGAAGAGATTTTTGGTTACAAAAGTGGTGAATTGAAAAATAAAAAAATTGACATTTTAATTCCTGAAATTTATCGAAATTCACATCAAAATCATTTTACTTCATATTTTAAAAAGCCTAAAAAATTTAAAAAAGGAAAAGGAAGAGATTTTTTTGGTTTACATAAAAACGGAAAAGTTATAAATGTTGAAATTGGTCTTAATTTTTTTGAATATAAAGATAATATATATGCAAAAGCTTTAATAACTGATATTAGTTCAAGAAAAGAGGAAGAACTAAAAATTAGAAATTTGAATTTAGGACTCGAACTTGAATTAACACAACAAACCAAAGAATTGACACATGCAGTTGTACAATTAAAAAAATCAAATAAAACACTAAAAGAAGAAATTCAAAAAAAAATCCTTGCTGAAAACAAAGCTCAAAAAGCGTTTCGAAAAGAAAAAGAGCTCAATTTACTGCAAACTAAATTTTTATCTGTTGCGTCACATGAATTTAAAACTCCATTAAGTGGTATATTAACTTCAACAACTTTAATAGATAAATATAAAAATACAGGTCAATACAAAAATATTGAAAAGCATATTAAAACAATTAAAAAACTTGTAAATCAACTAAATTCAGTTTTAGATGATTTTTTGTTTTTAGAAAAAACGGAAACCGAAAAAGTAAACTATCAATTTTATAAATTTAATTTTTGTCCGTTTTTTGAAGATATAATTAATAACTCGAAAACAGTTTTAAAAGATGGGCAGAAAATAGAACTTATACAATGTAATAACAATGTTGAGGTATATCAAGATAAAAAAATTTTAAATATTATCATTAGAAATATTTTATATAATGCCATAAAATATTCACCTATCAATTCAACAATTAAAATAAAAGTTGAAACTAATGACAATATATCTATTCTTATTGAAGATAATGGAATAGGTATTCCTTTAGATGATCAAAAACATATTTTTAAACGATTTTTTAGAGCTAAAAACGCATTACATTTTCAAGGAACAGGAATAGGTTTAAACATTGTTAAACATCATATTGAAGAATTAGGAGGGTCAATCAGTTTTAAAAGTATTGAAAATAAAGGAACAATAGTTAATATAAAGTTGCCTTTATAATGTAGGAGCTATTAAATTATTAAAAAGGAATATTTGTTAATTATAAAATTGAGAATATTATAAAACAAGCATGATAAATGTTTCTTTGACTAAGAAAATGATTATTAACAAACCTATCTGAAGCAAGAAGATAGCATGTGACCATAAAAAATAAAAAAATAAACACATGAAAAAAAAGATTTTACTTATTGAAGATGATGAAATTTTAAGAGAAAATACAGCAGAAATTTTACAGTTGGCAAATTATGATGTTATTATAGCTGAAAATGGAAAAGTAGGAGTTGAAAAAGCCATAAGTTATAATCCCAATTTAATTATTTGTGATATTCTAATGCCTGACCTAGATGGGTATGGTGTTTTACAAATCATATTGAGAATTGATAAATTGCAAAAAACACCTTTTATATTTATGACTGCAAAAACTAACCATAGTGATATGCGAAAAGGTATGGATATGGGTGCAAGTGATTATATTACAAAACCTTTTGAAGAGTCAGAACTACTAAGTGCTATTGAATCTCGATTAAAACGGAGAGAGGTTTTTGATAAAAATGATGAAGAAGAAACAAAAATTAACAAAAAAATTAAATATGAAGATTTAAATAAAATATTAAGTCATAAACAAAAATTTATATACAAAAATGGAGTAACAATTTATTGTGAGGGAAATACTAGTAATCACATTTTTTATATTATTAAAGGGGAAATAAAAACATACAAAGATAATGAAGAAGGGAAAGAATTAATTACAGGTATTTATAAAAAGCGCAGTTTTTTCGGTTTTACTTCATTTGCTGAAAACAGACCTTATAGTGAAAATGCAGTTGCAATAAAAGATACTTTACTATTAAAAATTACAAAAAATGAATTTTTAAATTTAGTAAAACAAAATCCGCAATTAGCTATTCATTTTATAGATTTACTTTCAAAAAATTTAGAAAGTGTAAAAAATCATTTAATTCATTTGGCTTATGATTCCGTAAGAAAAAAAACAGCTGGAATCTTGCTTCAATTAAACAAAGTAAATGACAAAACCAATATTATTGAAGTATCACGCTCAAACTTGGCGAGTTTGGTTGGTATAGCGAAAGAAACTTTAATAAGAACATTATCTGAATTTAAAGAAGAAAAAATTATAAAAACAAATAGAAAATCAATAATAATAATAAATGATAAAAAACTTAAATTAATTAAATAAAATTGATGAATATCAGTGTTTTATTTGATGAAAATCATTTTAAAATGGAGTTTTTACAATTAACTTTGATTGTATCTAATGTTAAATTATAGTTTTATGAAAAATATACTCTTACCTACCGACTTTTCAGATAATTCAATTAACGCAATTCAGTATGCTTTAGAGGTTTTTAAAGATATTAAATGTACGTTTTATTTGTTAAATATTTACGGAGTACCATATTTAACAGAGCAAGAATTAACAAGTTTTGACACAGTAAATTTAGTTAAGCTTGAAGAAAGATTACTAAAATCATCACAAGAAAGTTTAGAAAAATTTTTAAAGCAAATAATAAAAGATCCAAATCCAAATCACAAATTTAAAACTATTAGTGATTATAATTTTTTTATCAATTCTGTTAAACAAGTTGTTAAGGATAAAAATATTGAATTGATAGTAATGGGAACAAAAGGGGCAACTGGTGCAAAAGAAATTTTCATGGGAAGTAATACGGGTGACCTAATAATGAAAACAAATTGCAACCTGTTAGCAGTGCCCGAAAATGCAATATATCAAAAACCTAAAGAAATCACTTTCACAACTGATTTTAGAATTCCCTATAAAAAAGAAGACTTATTTGAATTGATAGAGATTGCAAAATTGCACGAAGCAACGATTAGAGTTTTACATTTAGTTGATGAACAAACTTTAGATGAAGAACAAAGATTAAATAAAAAAGCTTTAAATCATTTTTTTGAAAACCTTTCCTACAGTTTTCATACATTAACCAATACAAATTTTGAAACAGCTATAAATTGTTTTACTCAAAGCAGAGGTGATATTGATATGATCGCCATTATTGCTAAACAATATAATTTTTTCCAAAGACTATTTTTTAAGCCTAAAGTAGAAGAATTGAGTTTTCACACCAAAATACCTTTATTGGTATTGCATAAAATCAAATAATAAGAACTAACTATGGATATTTCTATTTTTTTAGCCAAGTTTTGGGGCTGGTATTTTATAACATTTTTTATACTGTTAATTGTTTATCCTAAACGGATTAAGCAATTATTTGAATTTGCAAACGATGAAAAGTTTATGATTACGACATCATTTTTGG
>JAUWLK010000032.1 GCA_030613745.1 Flavobacteriaceae bacterium
TTTGAACCACTAGTGAAAAGAATGAAAGAGTTAGGTTTTATGGGAGAGTATTTAAACGAAAATCCGCAACTTTTTCAATTTTTGATATAATTTAGTTGAGTAGTTAATCTAATTAAAAATCTTTATCAATTGCATCCCAAATAACATCTTTAGGTAAAGTAGAGCTTATTGAAATTAATTCTTTACTAACAGGGTGAGTGAATTCAATTTTTCGAGCATGTAAATGAATACCACCATCTTTATTACTACGATTAAAACCATATTTTAAATCACCTTTTATAGGACAACCAATACTAGCTAATTGACATCTTATTTGATGATGACGGCCTGTTTCAAGACTAATTTCCAATAAAGAATAGTTGTCCAATTTTTGAATTAATTGATAATGTAAAATAGCTTTTTTACTTCCTTCAGTTTCTTTTTTGTAAGCAGTTGATTTGTTGTTTTTGGGATTTTTTTTTAGGAAATGAATTAATGTGTCATTCTTTTTTTGTGGCTGATTTTTTACAATTGCCCAATAAGTTTTTTTAATATTTTTATCACGTAGCATCTTATTCAAACGTTCTAAAGCTTTTGAGGTTCGAGCAAATATTACTATTCCGCTTGTAGGTCTGTCTAATCGATGTACAACTCCTAAAAATACTTTACCAGGCTTTTTATATTTTTCGGCAATATATTCTTTTACAATTTCACTTAAAGGTTTATCCCCGGTTTTGTCACCTTGAACAATATCACCAACTCTTTTATTTATGATAATAAGGTGATTATCTTCAAATAAAACTTGTAAATTTTCTTTGTTGCTATGCATTTCTCTAAAAAAGAGTAAATATAAAAATACTAAATTAATTAGGCTATTACATTTAAAATTTTGTTAAAAGCACTAACAATTAAAGTAATGATTAACAATTTTAACTAAATTTATCACCGAAAACAAACAAAATAAAAATCTTCTCATCAAGGAAATAATTTTTACAAACAGCATGAGATCGTTAGAAAACAATAAAAATATACATATGAAAAATATAATAATATATCTGTTTTTTGCAATGCTTTTAGTTGCAGCATGTAAAGAAGAAAAGAAAGAGAGTGCTAGTCTTATTAAAGAAATAGAAATTGTTGAATCTAAGCAAGATTCTATAGCTTATAATATGTTAAAAACCAAATGTTATATTTGTCATAGTATTACTGCTCCATCTCATGATAACATTATAGCACCGCCTTTTGAAGCTGTTAAAAGAAGGTATACCATGCAATTCAAGAGTAAAGAAGATTTTGTAAATGCTGTAACAAAATGGACATTAAACCCAACAAAAGAAAATGCCTTAATGCGAGGAGCTGTTATGCAGTTTAATGTAATGCCAAAACAAAATTTTAAAGAAGAAGAGATAAGAAAAATTGCTAGTTACGTATATGATAATAAACTTGAAACACCAGAGTGGTTTGAGGTACATGAAAAGGAAATGCATGATGAAGACGGAAGAGGAAGAGGGAAAGGCAGAGGCATGGGTAGAAAAGATTAAGTTATATTTTCTTGAAAACTATTATTCACATTGTCAATAAAATCTAAAACCTCATCTTTACCTGTATTTTTTGTAGCAGAGGTTATAAAATAAGTAGGTATTTCTTCCCAGGTTTCAAGTATTATTTTTTTATAATTTGCAATATTTTTTTGTAAAGTATTTTTATTTAATTTATCTGCTTTAGTGAAAATAATACAAAAAGGAATTTCGTTTTCTCCCAAAAACTCCATAAATTCTAGATCTATTTTTTGAGGTTCAAGTCTGGAATCAATTAAAACAAAGGAGCAAACCAATTGTTTGCGTTTTAAAAAATAATCTTTGATAAATTTTTGAAATGTTTTGCGTTTACTTTTTGATACTTTTGCATAACCATATCCTGGCAAGTCAACCAAAAACCAATTTTCATTGATAATAAAATGGTTAATTAATTGTGTTTTACCTGGTTTACCTGAAGTTTTTGCCAATTTTTTACAATTGGTAAGCATATTTATTAAAGATGACTTTCCAACATTTGACCGACCAATAAAAGCATATTCAGGAAGATCTTCTTTCGGGCATTTATAAATATCAGTATTGCTTATTACAAATTCTGCTGATTTTATTCTCATTTGTTGTTTTTGTGGTTTCGGTTATATTTTTTATTATGCAAACACTTTATAGTGTATTATATTTTTTTTCAAATTTAAGTAAAAAGACTTTATCTTTTGGGTAGGATTTTACTTTTCAAATTCTTCTGAAAAGTGATTAATTTTTTAAAGTTTTTGATTTATTAATTTTTGTTATTTTAAATTCATTTAAATCAATGCTGTAAAATCCTCGAGAAACTAACTTAGAATATTCATTTTCTTTATAACCTCCGAGCAAATATAGCATGTTATCAGCATAAAATAATTCAGATGATTTAAGAAATATATCAATTAAATATTCATTTAACTCTTTTGAAATTATATTATAAGTAAGTAATTTTTCATCTTCAAAAATATAAATGATATTATCATTATATGCTAGTGCAGGTCTCTCAATTCCATAGAACAACTGCCCTTCTTTTTTCCATTTACCAGTCTTTAAATCAATAGATTCTAAATCTTCTAAAGCTTTTTTATTAAATCCACCTATTAAATAGATTTTATCATTAATTATAACTCCTTTAGTTTCTTTATTGGTAGGCATGTTTGTTAACTCATACCAATATCCTGATTTTAAATTGTATAAATGAATTTTATTTGAATATTCTTTGATTCCATTTTTTTTTGTTTTAACTGAACCGCCTATTATAATTAGGCTGTCATTTTTTAAAAAAGAAGCAAAGTTTACAGCCTGATGAGGATTGACATCATCTATCAAAATAGTATCATTCTTTATGTCATAGACTTCAATTTTATCATCTAAATATTCAAATTTTTTACTTTTAGATAAATTTATACCTCCAAAAACATATATTTTATTATTAAAAAAATGCATGTTGTTATATGCTCTATTTCTAAATTTTAAATTAGAGGTTTCCCAAGTGTTTGTTATAATATTATAAATGTATAAATTACTACTAAAATGTTGCCATGAAAAATTATAACGAGCTTTTTTAACCAAATCTAAAATGGTTAAGTCAGGATTAGGATCAATATGACTTAAAGTTTTTAAAACTTCATCCGTTATATGAGAAGCATCTCCACCTATTACATATATTTTATTATCGTTTATTAACGATCCGAATGAATATAATCCTTTTTTTAATGGATTTAATTTATTGAAATGTATTCTGGGTTTTAATTTCTTTTTAGAATAAACTAATACTTTTTTAAGATTTTGAACATCAATAGAAAGGTGTATAATATAATTATTTTCTTTTATTTCTGATAATGAAAGTTTTTTAGTAGTATAGCCTATATGAGAAATAATTAGGGTATCGTTTTTATTTTCTTTTGACTTAATTTTTAGTTTAAATATTCCTTTTTTATTTGTAATATCTCCATTTACTGAATTTATTAGATAGACATGAACACCAACTAATAAACTATTAGTATTTTTATCTAATACTACTCCTTTAATGTTTTGAGCAAAAGAAAAGAAAGTAGAAAATAGAAAAATTATAGTTAAGGTCTTCAAAGCCTTCTTTTTTAATTATTGTTAACCAAGATATAAAATTATTTTATTTTTTAAATAATTTTATTTTAGAAGAATATTGAGGATTTTAATTTTTAGGTTTAAAATTTTTCATCAACCAGTTTTCTAAATGCATATTAAACTTCTTAGGATGTTCCATCATTGGTGCATGTCCACAATTATCTATCCAATTTAATTCTGAATTAGGTAAAAGTTTGTGAAATTCTTCAGCAACATCAGGTGGTGTAACAGTATCATTTTTCCCCCAAATCAAACAAGATGGTAAAGTCATATTTGGTAAATCTTTACTCATATTATGTCTAATTGCACTTTTGGCAATTGCAAGGGTTCTAATTAATTTATTTCTGTTGTTCAAAGTTTCAAATACTTCGTCAACAACATTTTTAGTTGCAATTTCCGGATTGTAAAATACATTTTGCGTTTTTTTCTTAATGTATTCATAATCACTGCGTTTTGGATAGCTTTCGCCCATAGCACTTTCATATAATCCTGAACTTCCAGTAAGTACTATTCCAATAACATTATTTGGATTTAATTTAGTGTGATATAACGCTATATGTCCGCCAAGTGAATTACCTAACAATATGTATTTATCAATGCCTTTATGTTTAACAAAATTTTTTAAAAATTTAGATAAATATTTAACATTAGTTTTTAATAATGGTAGCGTATAAAGAGGCAGATCAGGCATTATCACCTTGTAACCCAAATTTGAAAAATAATCAAATACACCATCAAAATTACTTAAATTACCCATTAAGCCGTGTAATATAATTAGGGGTGTTCCTTCACCAGATTCTAAATAGGTGTATTTACCATCTTTTTTGAGGGTGTACTTCATTTATAAGTATTTGTTTTAAACAATTACAAATTTAAATAATTTGGTTCAAAGTACTAATTTTCTATTCATTTACTTCCATAAATTTTAACAAAAAGCAACTATTACATTTAAGTTTCTGTAAACCAGTACAATATTTAAGAAAAAAGAAAGTTATTAACAAAGTGGTAAAAAATGGGAAAAAGTGGTAATATTCTTTATATTTGTCATGATAATTAATCATTAATAATTCTAAGTGGTAAATTTAATAGGTACATATGAGTGTAAAGCTGATGTGAAAGGCAGGTTAATGTTGCCTTCAACTGTTAAAAAACAGCTATCTAGTGTTTTGCAAGATGGTTTTGTTTTAAAACGATCGGTGTTTCAGCCTTGTTTAGAACTGTACCCAATGAGTGAATGGAATATTTTGATGGCGAAAGTAAATAAACTTAACAGGTTTGTAAAGAAGAATAACGATTTTATTAGAAGGTTTACTGCAGGTGTAAAAGTGATAGACCTAGATGTTTCTGGTAGGATGTTGATTCCAAAAGATTTGCATTCGTTTGCCGGAATTTCTAAAGATGTTGTGCTATCATCATCAGTGAATATTATTGAGATTTGGGATAAAGATAAATACGAAAAAGCAATTGATGAAGCTACTGTTGATTTTGCTGAATTAGCCGAAGAGGTTATGGGTAATTTAAATGAAGACGGTGATGACTTATCATAATCCGGTTTTGCTCTTTGAAAGTGTTGATGGATTAAATATTGATCCGAACGGAATTTATGTTGATGTAACTTTTGGTGGAGGTGGTCATTCTAAAGAAATTTTAAAACGATTGGGTGTGAACGGAAAATTGTATGCATTTGATCAAGATCAAGATGCTTTACAGAATGCTATTGATGACGACAGGTTTGTTTTAATAAATGAAAATTTTAGGTATATAAAAAGATTTTTACGATTTCATGGTGTAAAAAAAGTGCATGGAATTTTAGCTGATTTAGGTGTTTCATCTCATCAGTTTGATGAAGCTGATAGAGGATTTTCTACTCGTTTTGATGCTGATTTAGATATGAGAATGAATAAAGAAGATGAATTATCAGCATATGAAGTGATAAATAAATATGAGGAAGAAGAATTAAGTTCAGTCTTGTTTCAATATGGCGAATTAAGAAATTCCAGAGCTTTAGCTAGGGAAATAGTAAAAGTAAGATCTGAAAAAGAAATTAAAACCAGTTTTGAGCTAAAAGAAGTTCTGAAAAAATATTTACCAAAAAGCAAAGAACATAAAATTTTAGCTCAAATTTTTCAAGCAATTCGAATTGAGGTTAATCAAGAAATTGAAGTATTGAAAGAGTTTTTAATGCAAACACCTGAATTGTTGATTGAAGGAGGAAGACTAAGTGTAATTTCATATCACTCTCTTGAAGATAGATTGGTGAAAAGATTTATACAAAATGGATTATTTGAAGGAGAACCTGAAAAAGATTTTTACGGAAATGTAAATGTTCCATTAAAAAAAGCAGGAAAATTAATTGTTCCATCACTTAAAGAAATTAAAGAAAACAATCGATCAAGAAGCGCAAAATTAAGAGTGGCAATAAAAAACTAAGTAGTCTAAAGTAAAGGGGAATAAAGTAGTCTAATTAAAAGGGGTATAATAAAAGTGTCAAAAACGAAACAAACATTTTACAACATTTTAAAAGGTAAGTTTCTTGTAGATGAAGATGCTCAAAAAAATTGGGGGTTTATAATTTTTTTAACTGCTCTTGCATTATTGATGATTTCAAGCTCACATCAAATAGATAAAAAAGTGCAACAAATAGCTGTACTTAATAAAGAAAAAAGAGAATTGCGATCACAATTTGTAGCGACAAGATCTGACTTGATGAAGTTAAAAATGGAATCGAGTATTTCAAAAAAATTAGCAGAGAATGGCTTGTTTATATCTCAAACGCCACCACAAAAAATAAAAGTAAGAATTAAAGAATAACCATGGCAGTTCAAAAAAAACAAATATTAAACAAAGTGTATTTATTTACAGGGTTTATGTTTTTGTTTGCTATTGCTATTGGGTATAAATTAGTTCAAATTGAATTTATTGATGGTGATGATTACAGAAAATTAGCTGAACAAGGAACCATAAAAACCTTTGAAATAGCGGCAAATAGAGGTAATGTTTATACTTCAGACGGTAGTTTATTGGCAACATCAGTTTCGAAATTTGATATAAGAATGGATCCTGTTTCTGTTTCAGATGAAAATTTTGAGAATGGCATTAAGGATTTGAGCAGATCATTATCAAAAATGCTAGGGAAAAGTTCTGGTTATTACGAAAACTATATCCGTAAAGCTAAAAAAAGTAAAAACAGATATTTATTTATCACTCGAAATTTAAGTTATAATGAATATCAAAAAATAAAAAAATTTCCAATTTTCAAATTAGGTACCTACAGAGGTGGTTTTATTGTAGAGCAGCGTACAGTAAGAGAACACCCAATTGGGAGAATAGCCGAACGCGCTGTTGGTTATGATGATTATAGGGGTAGAGTTGGTATTGAAGGAAGTTTTTACGAGTTTTTGAGAGGTAAAAACGGAAAAAGATTAAAACAAAAAATAGCAAAAGGGCAGTGGAAACCATTAAATGATAACAATGAAATAGAGCCAATTGATGGAAAAGATATCATCACAACCATTGATTTGAATATTCAAGATATAGCTCATCATGCTTTATTAGAGCAGTTAGAAAAATTTAGTGCAGATCACGGTTCTGTAGTTGTTATGGAAACAAAAACAGGAGCAATTAAGGCAATATCAAATTTGGGTAGAACTTCAAAAGGAACCTATTACGAGCAAAGAAATTATGCGATATATGAATCTCATGAACCAGGATCAACATTCAAATTAATGAGTATGGTTGTTGCTTTAGAAGATAAAGTAATTGATACCTCAACAGTTATTGATACTGAAAAAGGTGTGATTACATTTTATAGAAAAAAAGTTCGCGATTCACATAATGGAGGTTATGGTAAAATATCAGCAGCAAGAGTATTTGAAGTTTCTTCAAATGTTGGAATAGTAAAAATTGTCAATGAAAATTATAAAGACAACCCCAAGAAATTTATAGAAGGATTGAATAGAATGAATATTGGAGAAAAAATAGGTTTACCAATAAAAGGCGAAGGAAATCCAATAATTCCAAATCCAAAAGATAAAAAATCTTGGAATGGTTTGTCTTTACCTTGGATGGCTTATGGTTACGGAGTTTCATTTACACCTTTGCAAACATTAACTTTTTACAATGCAATAGCAAATGATGGCGAAATGGTAAAGCCGAGATTTGTGAAAGAAATACGAACTCAAAGCAATGTGATTACAAAATTTGAAAAAGAAGTAATTAATCCAAAGATTTGTTCTCAACAAACTATTGATTATGTAAAAGTGATGATGTCAAATGTGGTTAAACAAGGAACTGCAGAAAATATTTATGACAAAAATTTTTCAATGGCAGGAAAAACAGGTACATGTCAAACCGATTACTGGAAAGGAGAAACGCAATATATTTCTTCATTTGTTGGATATTTTCCTGCTGATGAGCCAAAATATTCGTGCATAGTGGTAATTCACAAACCAGACAAAAAAATTGGTTATTACGGAAATATAGTAGCAGCTCCGGTATTTAAAAAAATTGCACGTAAAATTTATTCGGAAACTCCTACGCAAGATGAGGTTGAGTTCCAATCTGATTATGTGATGTTAAATAAAACATATAAAAGTTACGATAAAAAGGTTAATACATTGTATAAAAAGGTTCCTAATGTGAAAAATATGCCAGGGATGGATGCCATTTCATTATTAGAGAATTTAGGTTTTAAAGTGAATTTTATTGGAATAGGAAAAGTAAAATCACAATCTATAAAACCAGGTGCAGCATTAAAAAAAGGAGAAATTATCTCATTAGATCTGTCATAAGATCTTAATATAAAAATTGATTGAATAAATTAAAAGACATATTATATAAAGTTGCTGTTGAATCGGTAATTGGCACTACCGAAGTGGCAATTGAAAACGTTGCATTTGATTCTAGAAAAGTTATAAAAAACACATTGTTTGTAGCTCAAAAAGGATTAATATTTAACGGGCATCAATTTGTTGATAAAGCTATTGAAAAAGGAGCTGTAGCAATAATTTGTGAAGATTTACCAATAAATATTAAATCAAATATTACATATATTCAAGTAGTAAATAGTGATGAAGCTTTGGCAATAATAGCTTCAAATTTTTATGACAATCCTTCAGAAAAATTAAAACTAGTTGGAGTTACAGGAACCAATGGTAAAACTACCATTGCAACTTTATTGTATAAATTATTCAAAAAAGCAGGATATAAAGTAGGCTTATTATCTACCATAAAAATTATGATTGATGAGCTTGAAAAGGATACTACGCATACTACACCAGATTCTCTTACTATTAATAAAACCTTACATAAAATGGTTTTGGCTGGTGCAGAATTTTGCTTTATGGAAGTTAGCTCTCACGGGATTCATCAAAAAAGAACAGCGGGTTTACTTTTTCAAGGAGGAATATTTACCAATTTAACACATGACCATTTAGATTATCACAAGTCATTTGCTGAATACAGAGATGTGAAAAAAATATTTTTTGATAATCTGCCAAAAACTGCATTTGCTTTAGTGAATATTGATGATAAAAATGGGGCAGTAATGTTACAAAATACTTCTGCTAAAAAATATACTTACGCTTTAAAAACCATTGCTGATTATAAGGTGAAAATTTTAGAAAATCAATTTGATGGTCTTTTGTTAAATATTGATAATCAAGAAGTTTGGACAAAGCTAATAGGAATTTTTAATGCTTATAATTTATTGGCAATTTACGCTACTGCGGATTTGTTAGGTTTAGATAAATTAGAAATATTACAAATAATTAGCAATTTAGAAAATGTTGATGGAAGATTTCAACATGCTATATCGAAAAGCGGGATTTATTCTATAGTTGATTATGCACATACTCCTGATGCTTTAAAAAATGTTTTAGAAACCATCAATACCATTCGAACAAAGAATGAACAAGTAATAACAGTAGTTGGTTGTGGCGGAGATAGAGATAAAGCCAAGCGACCAAAAATCGGTCACATCGCTTCTGCTTTAAGTACACAAGTAGTTTTTACGTCAGATAATCCGAGAAGCGAAGATCCTGAATTGATTATCAAAGATATTGAAGCAGGTGTTGCTCCTGAAAATTACAAGAAAACAATATCAATTACAAACAGAAAACAAGCAATTAAAACGGCATGTAAACTAGCAAATAAAGATGACATCATTTTGGTTGCAGGAAAGGGGCATGAAACTTATCAAATTATTGGAAATGTAAAATCAAATTTTGATGATTTTAAAATTGTAAGTGAATTATTAACTGAATTAAATAAATAAAATCAACGAATATGCTTTACTACTTATTTGAATATCTTGAAAAACATTACAGCTTATCTGGAGCTGGATTGTTTCAATATATATCATTTCGTTCAGCGTTAGCATTTGCATTTTCACTATTGATTTCAACTATTTACGGAAGAAGGATAATTGATAAATTACGTCGTTTACAAGTTGGAGAATCTGTAAGAGATTTAGGGTTGGAAGGTCAAAAAGAAAAAACAGGTACTCCTACTATGGGAGGTTTGATCATTATTTTGGCAACATTAATTCCTGTACTTCTTTTCGCTAAACTGGAAAATATTTATATCATTATATTAATAATTACTACCCTTTGGATGGGAACTATTGGTTTTATTGATGATTATATAAAAGTGTTTAGAAAAAACAAAGATGGTTTAAAAGGTAGATTTAAAATTGTTGGTCAGATTACATTAGGTGCTTTTGTTGGCTTTATACTGTATTTTAATCCTGATGTAGTTGTAAAAGAAAAACTTCCGGTTGATAAGGTTGTTCAAACACAATCGTTAACAGTTCCCACTAATCATTTTAGTGAAGCACATAAATCTACTAAAACTACAATTCCTTTTGTAAAAAATAATGAATTTGATTATGTGAGTTTATTGGGTTGGATGGGTGAAAAAGCAAAAGACTATGTATGGATAGTGTACATTTTGGTAGTGATTTTTATTATAACTGCTGTGTCAAATGGTGCAAATTTAACAGATGGTATTGATGGTTTAGCAGCTGGTAGTTCGGCTATAATGGTTTTAGCATTAGCTGTTTTTGCATGGGTTTCGGGTAATATCATATTTGCCGATTACTTAAATGTAATGTATATACCAAATTCAGGTGAAATGACCATTTTTATTAGTGCTTTTGTTGGAGGTTTAGTTGGGTTTTTATGGTACAATGCTTTTCCTGCACAGGTTTTTATGGGAGACACAGGTAGTTTAACCATCGGAGGAATCATTGCTGTACTAGCTTTTTCAGTAAGAAAAGAATTTTTAATTCCAATTTTAGCTGGAATTTTCTTAGTAGAAAATTTTTCGGTAGTAATACAGGTAGCATATTTTAAATATACACGAAAAAGATTCGGTGAAGGTAGACGTATATTTTTAATGTCGCCTTTGCATCATCATTATCAAAAAAAAGGATATCACGAAAGTAAAATAGTAACCAGATTTTGGATTGTAGGAATTTTGCTTGCGGTATTATCCATATTGACATTAAAAGTAAGATAAACAATAACAATTAAATTATATATAAATGAGTATTTCAGCTTATGCTTTACAAACAAATTTCAATATTAAAAATGCAATGGCATCTAACACTTTAATTGATTTAATGAAAGTGCGTAATGATACTGTAAGAGATATTTTATCCGATTTTGAAAATGAAGAACACAGATTAGAAAAAGTATTAATAATAAATGGGGTACAGTATATCAATGATTCAAAGGCTGTAAATGTAAATGCTACTTATTATGCATTAGATAGTATTGAAACATCAATGGTTTGGATAGTTGGAGGTGTAGATACAGGGAATGATTATGAACCATTATTACCATTGATCAATGAAAAAGTAAAAGCAATTATTTGTTTGGGTGATAACAATCAAAAGCTAATTGAAACATTTGCTAATGTTGTTGATTTTATGATTGAAACAATAAGTTTAGATGAAGCTGTAAAAATTGCATATAAATTAACAGAAGAGGGTGATGTGGTATTATTATCACCTGCTTGTGCAAGTTATGATTTGTTTGAAAATTATAAAGATAGAGGCAGTCAATTTAAACAGGCTGTAAGACAATTATAAAAAATAAGTTAACCGTAGAGTGTATTAATGACACGAATTTTAAAAAATATTAAAGGTGACAAAACCATTTGGGCAATAGTAGCAGTATTGGCTATTTTTTCCTTTCTTCCTGTGTATAGTGCAAGTACTAACCTAGTGTATGTAGCCGGAACAGGTACTACATTAGGTTATTTACTAAAGCACGCCATACTGTTATTGCTCGGGTTTGTTATCGTTTATGCTACACATAAAATTCCATATAGATACTTTAGTGGGATATCTGTATTAATGATACCAGTAGTATTGCTATTATTAATATTTACACTTACCCAAGGTACAGTAATAAATGGTGCAAATGCAAGCAGATGGATACATATACCATTTATTGGAGTTGGTTTTCAAACATCAACTTTAGCAGCGGTTGTTTTAATGATGTATGTGTCTAGATATTTGGCTAGAAATAAAGAAAAACAAATTGAATTTAAGGAAAGTTTTTTATACCTGTGGTTACCTGTAGGATTAGTTTTATTATTGATATTACCTGCTAATTTTTCAACAACTGCAATTACTTTTTCTATGGTAGTTTTGTTAACTTTTTTTGGTGGTTATCCAATAAAATATATTTCAATGATTTTAGGTGTAGGAGTTTTAGCTTTAGCACTATTTATTATTACTGTTAAGGCTTTCCCTGATACAATAAAAAATAGCAGAATTAATACTTGGTCAAGTAGAGTAGAGAATTTTATTTCAGGTAATACAGAAGACAACTATCAGGCAGAAAAAGCAAAAATCGCTTTTGCTTCTGGAGAGATTTATGGAAAAGGACCAGGAAAAAGTGCTCAAAAAAACTTTCTACCTCAATCTTCATCCGATTTTATTTATGCAATTATTGGTGAAGAATTTGGGTTAATTGGAGCCGTTTTTATCATTCTTTTGTATTTGGGATTATTATTTCGAATAGTTATTATAGCAACTAAAACCGAAACTATTTTTGGTACTTTATTGGTGTTAGGAGTTGGTTTTCCAATAATATTTCAAGCTTTAATTAATATGGCAGTTGCTGTTGGATTAATCCCTGTGACAGGGCAGCCACTTCCTTTAATTAGTACTGGTGGTACTTCGATTTGGATGACATGTTTTGCTATTGGAATTGTATTAAGTGTGAGTGCTTCAAATGGTAAGGTATTATATAAATCTGATAAAGAAGAATTAGAAAACCCTTTAGATATATTACATGAAGCAGTCGGTTAACATATTATTGAGCGGTGGTGGTACCGGTGGTCATATATATCCGGCTATCGCTATTGCCGATGAATTAAAAAAAAGGTACCCAAATGCAAATTTTTTATTTGTAGGAGCTAGTGATAGAATGGAAATGGAAAAAGTGCCTCAAGCCGGATATAAAATAGAAGGTTTAAATATTTCTGGTATTCAAAGGAGTTTGTCAGCTAAGAATTTAGCTTTTCCATTTAAATTAATACAAAGTTTGTACAGAGCTAATAAAATAATTAAAAAATTTCGACCCAAAGTGGTTATAGGTACAGGAGGGTTTGCTTCTGGACCAACTTTATTTATGGCAAATAAAAAAAAGATACCTAGTATTATTCAGGAACAAAACTCATTTCCAGGTATAACGAATAAATTATTAGCCAAAAAAGTAAAAAAAATATGTGTTGCATATGATGGATTAGAAGACTTTTTTCCGAAGGAGAAAATTATCAAAACAGGAAATCCTGTAAGGCAAGATTTATTAGAAATATCTGATAAAAGAAAAGAAGCAATTCGTTTTTTCAAGCTTGATGAAAATAAAAAAACTTTGGTAGTTCTTGGAGGAAGTCTTGGTGCTAGAGTTATTAACCAAACTATTGAAAAATATTTAAATAACATCTTAGTAAATAATGTGCAAATAATATGGCAAACGGGAAAATTGTACATAGATGAATACGAAAAATACAATAAAACTGAAGGAGTTCATGTGTATGAATTTATTCAAAAAATGGATCTACTTTATGCTGCTTCAGATATTATTATCAGTAGAGCAGGAGCAGGTACAATATCAGAATTGTGTATAGTTGGAAAACCGATAATTTTCATTCCGTCTCCCAATGTTGCCGAAGATCATCAAACAAAAAATGCTTTAGCAATAACAAGTAATGATGCAGCATTGATGTTAAAAGAAAATGAACTTGAAAAATTTCAAACAACTTTTAATGAGTTAATAAATGATGTAGAAAAACAAAAACTTTTGAGTCACAATATTAAAAAAATGGCTTTACCAAATGCTACAAAACATATTGTTGATGAAATTGAAAAATATATAAAATAAGAATTATGTGCTAAATACTTTGGTAACTATGGCAATTGGATTAAACAATAGGGGTTGAATTATAATTGCCATAGTTTTAAAAATTTAGTTTTAAATATAAAGAATTGAAAAAGTACATTTTACATATCAAATTTTTTTTACTAATCCTATTGGTTGTTTTTTTATATGGATTTGCTTCACATAGAAATGAAAGTAAAAAAATTAATGATATCAATGTGGTTTTTAAAAATGGTGATAACCTTTTTATAAGTTATGAAATGGTTAATAAGTTGTTAATACAAAATTTAGGAACCGATATAAATCAATCAAAAGAAAAATTAAATTTGAACAATTTAGAAGAATTTATGCAATCCAATGAAATGATTGAAAATGCAGATATTTTTCTAACAATAAAAGGGGATTTAGGAGCAATAATTACACAAAGGTCACCGGTTTTACGAGTAGCAAATAAAACAGGATCATATTATTATGATAAACTTGGTAAAAAAATGCCATTATCAAATAATTATTCTGCCAGAGTTCCTATAACATCAAGTGAATTAAATAAAAATAATTGTAGCGATATAATTTGTTTAGCAAATAGAATTAAAAATGATGTTTTTTTGCAAAAGCAAATCATAGGAATTAATCAAATTGAAAATAAGAGTACAAAACAATTTGAGCTGAAAACACGCTTGGGAGATCAAATAATAATTTTTGGAGATTTGAAAAGGGTAGATGAAAAGATAAAAAAGTTAAAAGTATTTTATCAAAAAGCGATATCAGATAGTACCATAAATAACTATAAAACAATTAATCTAAAATTTAATAATCAAGTTGTTTGTGCAAAATACTAAAATATGGAAGACAATAACATAGCAGTTGGATTAGACATTGGAACAACCAAAATCGCAGTTATGGTTGGTAAACAAGACACCTATGGAAAGATAGAAGTGCTTGGTGCTGGTAAAGCAAAAAGTTTAGGAGTTCATAGAGGTGTTGTAAATAATATTACACAAACTATACAATCAATACAACAAGCTGTTGAAGAAGCAGAAAGTGCTTCAGGTGAAAAAATCAAAAATGTTGTGGTTGGAATCGCTGGTCAACATATCAGAAGTTTACATCATAGCGATTATATTACCAGAGATAATTCTGAAACAGTTATTGATGAAAATGATATAGAAAGACTTGTAAATCAGGTTTATAAATTAGTAATGTTACCTGGTGAAGAAATCATACATGTTTTACCACAAGATTATAAAGTAGATGGACAATCCGAAATTAAAACACCTATTGGTATGTATGGCGGAAGGTTGGAAGCAAACTTTCATGTTGTAGTTGGGCAAGTTTCTTCAATTAGAAATATAGGCAGATGTATCAAGAGTGCAGGATTAGAATTGGGTAGTATAACTTTAGAACCTTTAGCTTCGTCAAATGCAGTTTTAAGCATGGAAGAAAAAGAAGCTGGTGTTGCTTTAATTGACATAGGTGGTGGTACTACGGATTTAGCTATTTTTAAAGATGGAATTATTCGTCATACAGCTGTAATATCTTTTGGTGGAAATGTAATAACTGAAGATATAAAAGATGGATGTTCTATTATTGAAAAACAAGCCGAATTGTTAAAAACTAAATTTGGTTCAGCTTGGCCAGGAGAAAATAAAGATAATGAAATAGTTTCAATTCCAGGATTGAGAGGAAGAGACCCCAAAGAAATTACACTCAAAAATTTATCAAAAATAATTCATGCTCGTGTTCTTGAAATAGTTGAACAAGTTTTTTTAGAAATTAAAAATTACGGACATGAAGAAAGTAAGAAAAAACTGATAGCAGGTATAGTTTTAACCGGAGGAGGAGCTCAATTGAAACATATAAAACAATTGGTAGAATATATAACTGGAATGGATACTCGAATTGGTTATCCAAATGAGCATTTAGCCAGTAACTCAGATCCCGAATTGTCAAGTCCGGCATATGCAACTGTAGTAGGTTTATTAATGAAAGGGATTGCAGATAATGAAAAAAAATTAAGAATTGAAGAAGAATATAATGATCCATTTGAAAGT
>JAUWLK010000204.1 GCA_030613745.1 Flavobacteriaceae bacterium
CTAGGGTTTTTACCTCCTGCAGTTGCAAAAAATGCTTGTCCGCCACCACCTCCTTGAATCATTTTCCCAAGTTCTCTAACAATAGTTCCAGCATTAAGACCTTTTTCTTGTGTTAAATTTTTAGAAATGTATACAGTTAAAAAAGCTTTTTCATTAAGATTTGCACCATTGATAAAAAATAAGTTTTCAACTTTAGTTCCTATATCAAAAGCCAAGTTTTTAATAGTATTTGCATCCATATTAATTTTTGTAGTCAAAAAGTTTATACCGTTTATAGTTTCTATATTCTTTATCAAATCATCTTTTAATGAGGCAGCTTTATCTTTTAAAAGCTGTTCAACATCTTTTTTTAATTTTGTATTTTCATCATGTAAATTATTTACAGCTTGTAAGATATTTGTAGGGTTCTTAAAAGTAGATTTTATATTTGAAAGTTCTTCATCTTGAACTAAAAAGTAATCTCTTACACCATCGTAAGTAATAGCTTCAATACGACGAATTCCTGCAGCGATTGCACTTTCTGTCGTGATTTTAAAATGCCATATATCACTAGTATTTTTTACATGAATTCCTCCGCAAAGTTCAATTGATTTACCAAATTTTATCGTTCTAACAGTGTCACCATATTTTTCACCAAATAGCATAATAGCACCTTGCTTGTTAGCCTCTTCTAAAGGAATGTTTCTATTTTCTACAAGGTCGATTTTATCATTAATTCTTGAATTTACAAACTGTTCAACTTCTGAGATCTCTTCAGGACTTAATTTAGAAAAGTGGGAAAAATCAAAACGTAGATTTTTTGAGTGTACTGCAGAGCCTTTTTGTTCAACATGAGTTCCTAAAATTGTTCTTAAAGCTTGATGTAATAAATGAGTAGCAGTATGATTACAAGCCGTTCTAAGGCGTTGTTTTTTATCAACTACAACTTTGAATATTTGACTTGGATCTTGAGGTAAGTTTTTGGTGTAATGTAAAATTAAATTATTTTCTTTTTTGGTGTCAATTATGTAAATAACGTTACCATTTGGGATTTCTAAATATCCTTTGTCACCAACTTGACCTCCACCTTCGGCATAAAATGGAGTTAAATTAAAAACCAATTGGTACATGTCACCATCTTTTTTAGAGGTAACTTTACGATATCGTGTAATTTTAACTTTGGCTTCTAAATAATCATAACCTATAAATTCTTCTTCATTGTCTTCTTGTAAAATTACCCAATCATCAGTGTCCATTGAAGCTGCAGCACGTGATCTGGTTTTTTGTTTTTCCATTTCAACTGCGAATTCATCTTCATTAAAATCGAGCCCTTTTTCACGTAAAATTAAAGCGGTAAGATCTTTTGGGAAGCCATAAGTGTCATATAATTCAAAAGCTTTATTCCCGGAAATCGTTTTTTCTTTGGTGTTTTTTATAATATTGTTTAACAATACTAAACCTTGATCTAGAGTACGCAAAAATGAATTTTCTTCTTCTTTTATTACATTTTGAATTAAATGTTTTTGAGCAATTATTTCAGGAAAATTGTCGCCCATTTGATCACTCAATACATTGGTTAGTTTGTAAATAAAAGGTTCTTTTTTGTTTAAAAATGTAAATCCGTAACGAATAGCACGACGTAAAATTCTTCTAATTACATAACCTGCTCCGTTATTTGATGGAAGTTGCCCATCCGCAATAGCGAAAGCAACTGCACGAATATGATCAGCAATTACACGTATTGCAATGTCAATTTTTTCATCTTTACCGTAATTTGTTTCAGTTATGGTTTCGATTTCTCGAATAATTGGCATAAAAACATCGGTATCATAATTTGATTGAACATTTTGTAAAACCATACACAATCGTTCAAATCCCATACCTGTATCAACATGTTTGGCAGGTAACTTTTCAAGAGAACCATCAGATTTTCTATTAAATTCAATAAAAACCAGATTCCATATTTCAATTACTTGCGGATGGTCTTTATTTACTAATTCTTTACCTGATATTTTTTTCTTATCTTCTTCTGATCGTATATCAATATGGATTTCACTGCAAGGACCGCAAGGGCCTTGAGCTCCCATTTCCCAAAAATTATCTTTCTTATTTCCGTTTATAATTCTGTTTTTGTCAATTCGCTTTGACCAGTAATCATAAGCTTCTTGATCAAATTTGAGACCGTCTTTTTTATCTCCCTCAAATACAGTTACATATATATTATTTTTATCAATTTTAAAGACTTCTGTAAGAAGTTCCCAAGCCCAAGAGATTGCTTCTTTTTTAAAATAATCACCAAAACTCCAATTTCCTAGCATCTCAAACATTGTATGATGGTAGGTATCCATACCAACTTCTTCTAAATCATTGTGTTTTCCAGAAACCCGAAGACATTTTTGCGTATCTGCAATTCGGACATTTTCAATTTTTTTTTGTCCTAAAAAATATTCTTTAAATGTATTCATACCAGCATTGGTGAACATCAAAGTTGGGTCGTCTTTAATAACTATAGGAGCTGAAGGAACTATTTTATGCTCTTTTGAAGCAAAATAATCTAAAAATTGTTTTCTGATTTCTTGTGAAGTCATAAATATTATTTAAAAGCTAATAGTTTAGTTTTTATAGAGTGACAAAAAAATTGTAAATTTGTTCACTTTTGCATAAGAATTGATTGATAATTCTATTGCAAAAATAGTATAATTATACATTATGGCGAAAGTAAAATATTATTACGATTCTGATACCTTATCCTATAGGAAAATTGAATTGCGAAAGAGAGATAAATTTAAAAAATCTATTGTCTTTTTATTGGCATCAGCTTTGCTTGGTTCTTTAATGGTTTTTATTATGTATCAATTTGTGGAATCACCCAAGCAAAAAGTTTTAAATAGAGAACTTGAAAATATAAAACTTCATTATGGACTTCTCAATAAAAAAATGCAACAAACGCAAGAAGTTTTAGAAGATATACAAAGAAGAGATAATGATGTTTACCGTGTTTATTTTGAGGCTAATCCAATACCAGATGAACAAAGAAAAGCCGGTTTTGGTGGAGTGAATAGATATAAATCATTAGAAGGTTTTGATAATTCAGAAATGATCATAGATGCCACCAAGAATTTAGATATTCTTTCTAAACAATTGTATGTACAATCAAAATCACTAGATGAAATTATTGAATTAGCTATAGATAAAGAAAAAATGTTAGCATCTATTCCCGCTATTCAACCTGTTAGTAAAGAAGATCTTACAAGAATGGCTTCGGGTTATGGATGGAGATCTGATCCATTTACTAAGGCAAGAAAAATGCATAAAGGAATGGATTTTACTTCTCCAAAAGGCACACCTATTTACGCAACAGGTAATGGAAAAGTAATAAGAGCTGATAATAGGTCTTCCGGTTTTGGAAAACATATTAGAATTGATCATGGTTTTGGTTATGTAACTTTATATGCACATTTATCAAAATATAATGTTAAAAAAGGAAAAAAAGTAAAACGTGGTGATTTAATTGGTTATGTTGGTAGTACAGGAAGGTCACAGGCTCCTCATTTACATTATGAAGTACGTTACTTTGGCAATGCAATAAATCCTATTAATTTTTATTATGGAGATCTATCACCAGAAGAGTTTAAAGAAATGCTAATAATGGCTTCGCAAGAAGGACAATCACTTGACTAATGTTTATAGATTTAAAAGATAAAAGATATTATAAAATTGGTGAAGTTGCTAAAGCATTTAATGTAAATACTTCGTTAATACGTTTTTGGGAAAATGAATTTGATGTGCTTAAACCAAAAAAGAATAAAAAAGGGAACAGATTATTTACACAAGATGATTTGAAAAACCTAAAACTTATTTATTTTTTAGTAAAAGAAAAAGGGTTTACCTTAGAGGGTGCCAAGAATAAGTTAAAGGAAAGTTCTGAAAAAATAACTTCAAATCACAATATAATAATACGACTAGAAGAAATTAAAAACGAATTAACACAAATTAAAAATCAACTATAACTAAATATTATTTATTATGAAAAAATGGCTTCCTTTAATTATTATTTTAATTGTTGCATTTGGTATTTTTAAATGGGGTGTCGGACTTAACAATACAATGGTAGAAAAACAAGAAACTGCCAAAACCCAATGGGCAAACGTTGAAAGTGCTTACCAACGCCGTGCAGATTTAATACCTAATCTAGTAAATACTGTAAAAGGTTATGCAAGCCATGAAAAAGAAACACTAGAAGGTGTTATTCAAGCTAGAGCTAATGCTACAAAAACTACTATTGATCCTACAAATGTTACACCAGAGCAAATGGCAGCATTCCAAAAAGCACAAACAGGCTTAAGTGGTGCATTGAGTAAATTAATGGTGGTTGTGGAAAGATATCCTGACCTTAAAGCAAATCAAAATTTTTTAGAATTACAAAGTCAATTAGAAGGTACTGAAAATAGAATTAATGTTGAAAGAAATCGCTATAATTCTTCAGCTAAGGATTATAACGTTTATATAAGAAAATTTCCTGCCACAATACTAGCAGGCATGTTAGGATTTGACCCTTTGGTATTGTTTCAAGGGGCTGAAGGTAGCGATAAAGCACCTACCGTAGATTTTAACTAAATCATTAAATAAATTAACATTTAGCCAAAGTTTATACTTTGGCTAAAATTTTTATAATATATATAATGTCTGAAGTAGAAGATTTTTTAACAGCTGAAGAAGAGAAAAAAATTGTTGAAGCTATACGTGATG
>JAUWLK010000057.1 GCA_030613745.1 Flavobacteriaceae bacterium
GTTTTGTTAGGTGCTTGGACTACTCTTAATGAAAATAGCAATAGCATTTTAGATATTGGAACCGGAACAGGATTAATAGCTTTACAATTAGCACAAAGAAGTAATATTGAGACTATTGATGCCTTAGAAATTGAACCTAATGCTTATGAACAAGCCGTTGAAAATTTTGAAAATAGCGATTGGGGTGATAGATTGTTTTGTTATCATGCTTCTTTACAAGAGTTTGTTAATGAAGTTAACGAAAAATATGATTTAATCATTTCCAATCCACCATATTATAATGATACTTTTAAAGAATTAGATAAAAACAGAGCTCTTGCTCGCCATACTGAAAATTTATCTTTTCCAATTTTACTTTCCGCAACAGCGAAATTGTTATCCAAAACAGGAACTTGTGCTTTTATAATTCCATATAAAGAAGAAGTGACTTTTTTAGAAATAGCCTTAGTCAATAAATTATTTCCGCAAAGAATTACCAGAGTCAAAGGAAATATTAAAACTGATTTTAAAAGATCACTATTACAACTAAGTTTTTCTAATTCAAAGCCTGTAATTGATGTGTTAACCATTGAAATTGAACGACATGTTTATACCGAAGATTATAAAAAATTGGTAGAAGAGTATTATTTGAATCTTTAAGCCTTTTCTTTTACACCAAGTGGCTTTCTCATAAAAATAATAACTGCTCCTGTAAAGAACATCAGCAAACCATAAATTGCCGGAACAATAGAATATTCGGCATTATTTAATGCAATAGTTGCTAATGTGATTGCCAAAGTACCATTTTGAATTCCTGTTTCAATTGAAATACTAATAGCTTGGGGTTTAGTAAGTTTAAAAAGCATCGCTAATAAAAATCCTATCAGCATAGTAGTTATATTTAGTAAAATGGAAGGCAAACCGGCTTCACCCAAATAATCCATAAAAACATCTCTAATACTAAAAATAACTCCGATAATAACCAAAATAAAAATAATAGCCGAAGCAATTTTTACTGGTTTTTCCATTTTATCAGCAAATATTGAAAATCTTGCTTTAATCAACATTCCTATACTTACAGGAATTATAACAATTACCAATAGTTGTTTGATCATAGTTACTGCATCTACTGAGATCACCTGACTTTGATCAGAAAACTCAACCAATGCAAATTGCACAATAATAGGAATGGTAATAATAGATAACAAACTTGCGATTGCCGTTAAAGAAACCGACAATGCCAGATCTCCTTTTGCTAAGTGTGTCAATAAATTTGATGTTGCTCCACCAGGGCAAGCAGCTAAAAGCATTATTCCAATAGCAATTGTTGGTGATAAATTAAGACCAATTGCAATTAGGTATCCAATTAATGGTAAAATAACTATTTGACTAATAAGTCCAACAAAAACAGCCTTAGGATAAGTTACTACTCTTTTAAAATCAGCCAACGCCAATGACAATCCCATTCCAAACATAATAATCATTAGGGAAATGGCAAGAATAATTCCGGTGATAGAAGTCATAACAATTTAAAAATAGTATTAGTTATTGGTCTAAGATAAGTAAAATTATAAAATTGCTCATTTCTCAAGCATAATAATATAACAAACACCTATAAACATTACTATTTACAAAATATTGAGATTATAAATTAAAAGGGTTATACCCCAAATAATCTACTCTTTTTTCTTTAAAATTAATTCCATAGCCCTGTAATTCTTTTAAAATTGGCTCATAAACTTCTTTAGTAATTGGCAATTGAACCCCAGGCGTTGTAATCTCACCTTTTAATATTTTTAAAGTAGCTATTGCAACAGGTAATCCTACAGTTTTTGCCATTGCAGTATAAGTTTGATCATCACCTATCACGACCATATTCGATTCAATTTGCTTTTTCTTTCCATCTAATTCATAGCCAAATTTATGATACATAACAATCATATCTTTATCATCTTCCTCTAAAGTCCATTTTTCCATCAAGATCTTTTGCAAAATTTGTGCAGGAGTAGCATCTTTCAACCCAATTCTTTTATCCGGATTAAATATATCCAATTCCAAAAGTTTGTCCCAAATAACATCATCCTGATCAATTTTTAAACAATGTCGTAATTTCAATTCAACAGAATCATATGGCTTATAAGGCAAAAATGAATTGGTGAATTCTCTATAGCTCATATTTTCTGAACCCTCCATTATATAGCTATCATCTGTCATTCCCAATTGAACAAATATATTCCAGGCTCTACTAAAACCAACTCTACGAATCGTACCTCTATATAATGTAAGTACATCTTCTAATCCATAAATTTCACGATACTTTAATGAGTCTCTATTAGCTAAAGCTTCAAACCTTCCGTAACCTTCTACTTCTAGAAACTCCGTTCTTCTAAACAATTTATTGTAAGGAATATATTTGTATTTCCCTTCTTGAATAAATTTTGCAACACCACCTTGACCAGCAATTACAACATTTCTTGGATTCCAAGTAAATTTATAATTCCATAAATTAGTATCACTCTCAGGTGCTACCAAACCACCAGTAAAAGACTCAAACATTATCATTTTACCTCCTTCTTTTTTAATACGATCAATTACCTGCATGGCACTCATATGATCAATTCCGGGATCTAGTCCTATTTCATTCATAAAAACCAATCCTTTGGCAATAACTTCTTCATTTAAAGCTTTTAATTCATCAGATATATATGAAGCAGTCACTAAACTTTTTCCATAAGTCACACAATCTTTAGCTACTTCCATATGGAATCTAGCAGGCAACATAGATATAACAATATCAGCACTATGTATTTCTTTTTTCCTAGCTTCATCATTAAAAATATCAAGTTGTAAAATCCTTGCATTTGGATGATTTTGAGCTAATTTCTGAGCATTTTCAAGTGAAATATCAGCAATAATTAATTTAATATTTTCTTTATCAGATTTATCTAATAAATATTTAACCAATGATGAAGCTGATCTTCCAGCACCAATAAGTAAAATCTTTCTCATTGTAATTTTCTTATAAATTTCAATTCCAAAAATACAAATAAAACAAGCAAACAAATGTAATAATATGCAAACTTTTGCTTGATTGTTTTTAAATTATATTGACAATTCATATTCAACAAAATAGTAAGTTTGTGATTCAAATTAAACAACATTGGCATGACAAATTCAAAATTAAGTATTACTGCATTTTTAGGTTTTTTAGCAATAGTTCTAGGAGCTTTTGGAGCTCACGCATTAAAAGAGAAGTTAGATATTCAAGCTATAAATAGTTACGAAACAGCAATACGCTATATGATGTACCATGTAATTGTTCTTCTTTTTGTAAATACTTATTCTAACTTTACTTGTAAAACAAAAAACTTTATTAGTTACATGTTCTTTATAGGAATTTTATTCTTTTCAGGATCTATTATAGCTATAACTGCTGGTGATATTTCTCCAAAATATATTTGGTTTATAACACCTCTTGGGGGATTATTATTTATTTTAGGTTGGTTAAAAATGTTTTATGCCTTTTTGAAAATGGAATAACTTATTTGTGAAATATTAAATTACTAATCAATTTAAAAAAGTATTTGTAGACTTGAGCAAATAAGTATATTTTTGTTATATTATATTTTTAATCAAATTAAATTAAAAGATTTATTTTATCAAAATACGAAATCATTTTCACAATATAAGTAAAACATAATATAACTTATTATTTTGCATATCAATAAGTTACATTTAAGAAAACGTTTTAGTAAATCATTAATTATACTGACAATTATCATAATTGTTACATTGGTTTTTACTTAAATTTGTTTATTAAAATTTTAATGCTTTTTAAATATATATAAATATGGATATTAATAAAAAATCAATTCTAGCATCATTAGATAAATTGGGAATAAAAAATGTCAAAGAATTAATTCACAACCCTTCATACGAACAACTTTTTGAAGAAGAAATAAATCCAAATCTGGAAGGCTTTGAAAAAGGACAACTAACTGAATTGGATGCCGTAAATGTAATGACAGGAGTATTTACTGGGCGCTCTCCAAAAGACAAATTTATTGTTAAAGATGATGTAACACGTGATACTATTTGGTGGACTTCTCCTGAATCGCCAAATGACAACAAACCTACAACTCCTGAAGTTTGGAACGATTTGAAAAAAACGGTTACTGACCAGCTAACTGGTAAAAAGCTTTTTGTGATGGATACTTTTGCAGGTGCAAATAAAAATTCTCGTCTTAAGGTACGTTTTATTATGGAAGTAGCATGGCAAGCCCATTTTGTAAAAAATATGTTTATTCGCCCAACTGAAGAAGAATTAGCAAATTATGGCGAACCAGATTTCATTTCTATGAATGGTTCTAAAACCACCAATCCAGAATGGGAAAAACACGGTTTACATTCAGAGAACTTTACTGTTTTTAACTTAACTAAAAAAATGCATGTTGTAGGAGGTTCATGGTATGGCGGTGAAATGAAAAAAGGTATTTTCGCAATGATGAACTACTATCTTCCTCTTAGAGGAATGGCTGCGATGCACTGTTCTGCAAATGTTGGTGCAGATGGCAATACCACTATTTTCTTTGGATTATCTGGAACAGGTAAAACAACCTTATCAACCGACCCAAAAAGAAAACTAATTGGTGATGATGAGCATGGATGGGATGATAATGGTGTATTTAATTTTGAAGGAGGATGCTATGCAAAAACTATAAACCTTGACAAAGAAGCAGAACCTGATATTTATAAAGCAATAAAACGTGATGCACTTCTTGAAAATGTAACGGTTGATGAAAATGGTAAAATTGATTTTACAGATGGTTCTGTAACTCAAAACACTCGTGTTTCTTACCCAATTTATCATATTGAAAATATTATAAAACCAATATCCAGAGCTGGTCATGCAAATAAAGTTATTTTCTTAACGGCTGATGCTTTTGGTGTAATGCCTCCAATAGCAAAATTAACTCCAGAACAAACAAAATACCATTTTTTATCTGGATTCACAGCTAAATTAGCTGGTACTGAAAGAGGTGTTACTGAACCTACTCCAACCTTTTCAGCTTGTTTTGGTGAAGCTTTCCTTTCTCTTCACCCGACCAAATATGGCGAAGAATTGGTGAAAAAAATGGAAGAGCACAATGCTACTGCTTATTTAGTTAATACTGGATGGAACGGAACCGGAAAACGTATTTCTATTCAAGATACTAGAGCAATTATTGATCGAATTCTAGATGGTTCTGTTGAAAAAGCAAATACAAAACAATTACCAATATTTGATTTTGAAATTCCTACAGAATTAGAAGGTGTACACACCAACATATTAGACCCTAGAGATACTTATAAAAATAAAGAAGATTGGGACAAGAAAGCAATTAATTTAGCAGGTTTATTTATCAAAAATTTTGCTAAATATACCGATAATGATGAGGGAAAAGCATTGGTAAAAGCTGGACCTAAATTAGATTAAATTAGAATTACTCCAATTAAAAAGTGTGTGTTAAATTAAAATACACACTTTTTTTGTTTTAAATGTTTAAAATTCAAACTTCAATTGTACATCTATCACCTTTTCTTCTTTCTTGGTTTGGTTATTCAAATTTGTTACAGAAATACCTAATAATCTTACTGAATTTTTAATCTTTTCTTGAAATAACAAATCTTTTACAGTAGCTAATAATATATCTTTATCTTTTACAAAAAAAGGCAATGTTTTACTACGAGTTTGTAAAGAAAAATCACTGTATTTTATTTTTAATGTTACTGTTTTACCCGCAACTTTTGATTTTTTCAATCTATTTTCCAATTCTTCAGCAATTTTATCTAAACGCTCTAACATATAAATTTCTGAAGTTAGATTTTTTGTAAAAGTATGCTCTGCCGCTACTGATTTTTGTATTCTGTTTGGCTTTACTTTACTTTGATGAATTCCTCTAACAATTTTATAATAATATTCACCAGAGCTTTTAAAATGATTGGTTAAAAATTCAAGTGATTTTTGTTTTAAATCTTTTCCTGTAAATATTCCTAAATGATACATTTTTGTTGCAGTCACTTTACCAATACCATAAAATTTTTCAATAGGTAATTCTTCTAAAAATAAAATCACTTCTTCAGGTGGTATCGTCTTTTGCCCATTTGGTTTATTAATATCAGAAGCAATTTTTGCCACAAATTTATTTATTGATATTCCTGCTGATGCATTTAAACCTACTTCTTTAAAAATTCTTTTTCTAATCTCTTTAGCAATTAACGTAGCCGATGGATTATTTTTCTTGTTTGTGGTAACATCTAAATAAGCTTCATCTAGCGAAAGCGGCTCAACCAAGTTAGTATACTCAAAAAATATTTTTCTAATTTTTTGTGAGATTTCTTTATATCTAGAAAATCTAGGCTTGACAAAAATAAGTTGGGGACAATACTTTTTTGCTAAAACACCACTCAAAGCCGAACGAACACCAAATTTTCTTGCTTCATAACTTGCTGCTGCCACTACTCCTCTTTCACTACCTCCTCCAACGGCAATAGGTTTTCCTCTTAATTCAGGATTATCCATTTGCTCAACAGAAGCAAAAAATGCATCCATATCAATGTGAATAATTTTACGATGTAATTCGTTCCCCATAGGTTTATAAAACTACAAAAATTTAAAAATAATTATCAAAATAAGTCTCATAAACTTACACTAAAAAATCATAAAAATAATTTACTTTTGCAGGATGGCAAGAAAAAAGAAATTTTATTTATTTGAAAATATTGAAGTAATTGATACTGCCGCTAAAGGCAAATCGGTTGCTAAAGCTCCTGACGGAAAAGTTATCTTTTTATCAAATGCTGTTCCTGGAGATATTGTAGATATTCAAACAGGTAGAAAAAGAAAATCTTTTTACGAAGGTAAAGCTGTTAAATTTCATAAATTATCTAGCAAAAGGACTGATCCTGTTTGCGATTATTTTGGTGTTTGTGGTGGTTGCAAATGGCAAAACATGAAGTATGAAGAACAGCTAGCCTATAAACAAAAAGAAGTCATCAATAATTTAATACGAATTGGTCATTTAGATTTACCTGAAATTACACCAATTTTAGGCTGTAAAGAGATTTATTTTTATCGCAATAAAATGGAATTCTCATTTTCTGATTCTCGTTGGTTGACCAATGAAGAAATTAAAAGCGGTAAGGAATTTGATAATAAAAATGCCTGTGGTTTTCATATTCCGAGAATGTGGGATAAAATTTTAGATATTGATAAATGCCATTTACAAGAAGACCCTTCTAATGATATAAGAAATTCTATTAAAGAGTTTGCAAAAAATCATAATATCTCATTTTTTAACCCTCGAAATCAATACGGATTATTACGAACTCTAATGATTCGCATAGCATCTACAGGTGAAATTATGATAGTTTTACAACTTTTTTCTGAAGATAAAAAAAAACGTGAATTATTATTAAATCACATTGCTGAAAAATTCCCTCAAATTACATCGCTACAATACGTTATTAATAATAAAGGAAATGATACTATTTATGACCAAAATGTGGTGTTATTTAAGGGAAGAGATCATATATTTGAATTAATGGAAGGTTTGAAATTTAAAATTAATGCCAAATCATTTTACCAAACCAACTCTGCGCAAGCATACGAATTATACAAAATAACAAGAAATTTTGCCAATTTAAAAGGCGATGAAATTGTATACGATTTATATACCGGTACAGGTACTATTGCACAATTTATTTCTAAAAGTGCTAAAAAAGTGGTAGGTGTTGAATCAGTTCCTGAAGCAATTGCCGATGCAAAAACCAATGCTAAAATCAATAATATTAAAAATACTGAATTTTTTGTTGGTGATATGGCAAAAATATTTACTTCAGAATTTATTACTCAAAATGGCAAACCTGATGTAATAATTACTGATCCACCAAGAGATGGAATGCATAAAAAGGTAATTGAACAAATTTTAAATATTTTACCAACTAAAATAGTTTATGTAAGTTGTAATTCAGCAACACAAGCTAGAGATTTAGCATTAATGAAAGAACACTATAAAATAGTTAAGTCACAATCAGTTGATATGTTTCCTCAAACACATCATGTAGAAAATGTTGTACTTTTGGAGAAACGTTGATTCGTTTATTAGTGGATTTGTTTAATCGTTTAACTAAAACTTAAAATATAAGATGTATATATATTCATTTGAAAAATTAAGTGTTTGGAAAGAATCAATTGAATTAGTTAAAATCATTTATAAAATCACCAATCGTTTTCCGTCAGAAGAAAAATTTGGATTAACAAGCCAATTGCGTAGAGCATCGATATCAATTTCTTCCAATTTAGCAGAAGGTACATCAAGAAATACAAATAAAGACAAAGCACATTTTACAACAATTTCTTTTAGCTCGGCTATGGAGGTTTTAAACCAATTCATCATTTCAAAAGAATTAAATTTTGTTTTAGAAAAAGATTATATATTGGTTCGAGTGAAAATTGAAAAAATAACAAATATGCTAAATGCATTGCGCAAATCACAAATCAACAAATAAACGAATCCACAAATCAACATTAAAAAGCATTAATGAAAAAACACACAACATTATTTATAATATTTCTCTCTCTTTTAGCAAGTTGTGAAAAAGATGATATTTGTCTTGAAGAAATTACTCCAAAACTTATCATCCGATTTTATGACTTTGAAGATACTAGTGAGCTAAAAAAAGTACTCAATCTAAAAATTCAAATTGAAGGTATTGATGGTGATTATACAGATGAAAGTATTACAACGCTTACCGATTCAATTGCTATTCCTATAAAAGTAACCGATGATAGTACCAAATTCATTCTAACCATTACTCAAATTGCTGATGATGAAACAACAAGTGAAAATGAAGATACTTTTGATTTAGTTTATACTCGGGTAGATAAGTTTGTTTCTAGATCTTGCGGTTATAAAACTTTATTTCATAATACAGAAATACCTATAGAAAATGTTGGAGGTAGTTGGATTGACTCCATAAAAGTTATTGATCTTGAACAAAATATTTTAAACGAAAAATCTGCTCATGTTAAAATATTTCATTAACATATTCCTATTTATCATATCTCTTTCATTGTTTTCACAAGAAAAAGAAATTGACACTGTAAAGTATAAAGATCGATATGGATTAAGAGTTGGTATTGATTTATATAATCCTATCAATTCACTTATTGATGATGAAAGAAAAGGATTGGAGTTTGTTGCCGATTATAGAATTACAAAACGATTTTTTTTGGCAACAGAATTTGGCTATTTAGAAAATAAAGATCATGAAGATTTTTTTGATTTCACTACAAACGGTTCATATATAAAAGTTGGTGCAGATTTTAATGCCTATAAAAATTGGATAGGTATGGAGAATATAATTGTAGTTGGTTTACGATATGCTTTTAGTACGTTTGATCAAACATTAAATCAGTACACTATAAATACTGATCTGTTTTTACCAGAAAAAACTATTACAAATTCAATAAAATATGACAATTTAAACGCACAATGGGTTGAGTTTGTTTTAGGAATGAAAGTTGAAGTTATACATAATATATTTTTAGGTTTCTCTTTTAGAGGAAATTTTTTAATCAATTCCAAAGAACCAGATAATTTCAAAAACTTGTTTATTCCTGGTTTTAACAAGGTATATCTAAATGATAATGGCTTTAGTTTCAATTATACCATTTCTTATTTAATACCATTATATAGAAAATAATTAGTTACAATGAAAAAGAAAGCTATTTCATTTTTTACATTTGGTTTATTATTAATCATTATTGGAGCAATAGGCAAATTTTTTCAATGGGATCAATCAATGCTATTCATAGCAATAGGATTAACTTTTGAGTCGCTAGCCATAATTATTTTTGCTTGGAATCATCTTAAAAAATAATGGGTAATTCAAGTCCTTTGCATATCATTCTAGTTTCAGTATTTATCACTTTAGTATCTTCAAAAATTAAAGAAAAATGCTATTATTGTTTTCTAGGATTATTAGTTCTACCTTAGTTTTCTTTATATTTGGAATCTATAAATTTTGGAAACAACGCAATGTCTAAAAAAAAATTAAATAGTTTGTCTGATTTAGGAGGTTTTGTTTTTTCTACAAATGAAAATGAAGATTTTTCTGCTTTTACAGATGATGATTTAAAAACTTTAGAACCTAATAAACAATATTTAGAAGCTCATTTTTCTAATAAAGGCCGTGGTGGTAAAACGGTTACGGTAATTACAGGATTTCAAGGAAGTGAAACCGATTTAAAAACACTTGCAAAATTATTGAAAACAAAATGTGGCGTTGGAGGTAGTGTTAAAAACGGTGAAATAATCATACAAGGAAACTATCGCGATAAAATTATACAAATCTTACAAAAAGAAAACTATCATGTAAAACGAGTTGGTGGATAATTATTAAATATTTGTAAATTAGCATTTGATAAAAACGAAATCAAATACACTCCCGATAGTAATCGGGATAAACAAATCCTCAGTTTAACATTAATATAAATATGAACAAAATAGCTCCTTCCGAATTAATACTAAACCCAGATGGAAGTATATACCATATAAATTTAAAACCAGAACATGTTTCTAAAAATATCATTTTTGTTGGAGATCAAAATCGAGTTGCAAAAGTTGCAAAACATTTTGATTCCATAGCATTTGAAACACAAAAAAGAGAATTTAAAACCATTACAGGTACATATAAAAATACAGAATTTACTGTTATTTCAACAGGAATAGGACCAGATAATATTGATATTGTGGTAAACGAATTAGATGCTTTAGTAAATATTGATTTAAAGTCAAGAACTATAAAAAAAGAGCACACACAATTAAATATTGTTAGAATTGGAACTTCTGGTTCACTACAAAGTGATATCCCGGTTGACAGTATTGTTTTAGCAAAATACGGACTAGGTTTTGACGGTATGCTTCACGCTTATGATTGTGAAAATATTCTAGAAAAAGAGATGGAAGATGCTTTTATCAAACACACAAACTACTCATCAAGAAAATCAAGACCTTATATCGTTAAAAATAGTATTGAATTAGAAAAAAAATTAATTTCTGATAAAGTTTTTTCAGGAATAACTGCAACTGCAGGAGGATTTTACGGACCTCAAGGCAGGGTATTACGCTTAGCTGTTCAAGATCCAAACTTAAATCATAAAATTGATAGTTTTAATTTTAATGGCATAAAAATAACAAATCTTGAAATGGAAACTTCGGCTATATATGGTTTAGCAAAATTATTAGGCCACCATGCAGTTTCAATGAATGCAATAATAGCAAACAGAGCTAATTTAACTTTCAGTAATGATATGTATAAAGCAGTTGATAACCTTATTGAGTACACACTAAATAAATTAGCTGGATAAAAAATATTTTCTACAATAAAATATTTCACCTACTTTTTACGTTAATATATGATTACTCCCTTGTACTTTATTATTAACTAAAACAAAAATTATGAAAAAAATAGCTTATTTATTCGTTTTTATTTTTGCTTCGGCAAGTTTGGTATCATGTGGAGCCTCTAGTTCTAGTTGTGTTACATCTGAAAAATATATCATTAAAAATATGAAATTTGAAAATCAAGAAGTAGTTCTTTCAACAGAATTTATAGATAGTGAAGAAATTGAAAATTAAATATATTATCCATTTTAAAACAAAACTTAAATCCACTTTTTATTAATTTAAAAAGTGGATTTTTTATTGTAAAATATTTTACCATTTAATAAAATAAATGGTAATTATATAATCGTTAAAATTTATCGAAAAACATATAACTATTTTAAGGTTCTAAAAATAATACTTTTTATGAAAAAACAAATTACATTATCCCTGATACTACTATCAAGTTTTTTAACATTTTCACAAATTAAATTTGAAAAAGGATATTTTATTAGTAATAATGGTATAAAAACAGAATGTTTGATTAAAAAACATAAAAAGGATAACTTTCCATCTATCTTATCATATAAATTTAAAAAATATGAGAAACCCATTATTTTACCGATCGGATTGGTTAAGGAATTTGAAATTTATGGTGATGGAAAATATGAAAGACATCAGGTTAAAATTGATGCTTCATCACAAAATTTACAAACTCTAAGCGAACAAAGAAATCCTGAATGGCGAATAAAAACATTGTTTTTAAAGGTTATTGTCGATAGTAAAACTTCTTTATTTAAATTTGAAAATAA
>JAUWLK010000253.1 GCA_030613745.1 Flavobacteriaceae bacterium
CCCAGTTGCTATTATGGTAACTTATGTTTTGGCACAATATTTAATTTATAGGTTTATCTCGAGCGGAGCCGAGAGATCTAGGAGCGGAACCGAGAGATCTTAAAAAGTTTAAAAAATATTTTTATTGTTAATATCCTTAAAACAACTATCTTAAAAGTATATATTTGTTTTGATAAAGCAAGTTAGCTATAAAGCGGTAAAAAAGTATATATAACAAAAAAACAAGTGATAGACAATAATAAATCCAAAGAAGAAGATTTTTCATTAATGATGGGAACTGAAAACATGGATAAAAACTTTATTCAATCAGTTGGACTTCTTACATTGAATTTTGCTCATTTAGAATTTTGTTTTTCTCTTTTTGCTGGTTCACAATTTGGAATTAAATATCCGCTAAATGAAATTGTTGTATCTGAGTTGTCATTTAAACAACTTTTGAATATTTCTTCTGGAATTTATAAAGAACTTGAAACTGACTCAAAAAGATTAGATAAGTTTAACCAAATTTTAAAGGAATCATTTGTTTTGGAACAACAAAGAAATATAATTACTCATTCATTTTATGGACATAATGAAAACACAAAAATTATCATTAGGCGAAAAAACTCTTCAAAAGGAAAAAAAGGATTCAAGGAACAAGAAGAAATTATTAATGCAGATTCGGTAAATGAAATAGCCCAACAAATGAAAGCAACTAGTGTCGAATTAGTTAAACTCATCTTTTTAATGAGTGATGAAAATGGGAAGTGATAACGTCAATAGCTAACAAAGGCTAAAAATTATTACGATTTTTTGGCTTAATCTAAGGGGTAAGTGTATATTTATAAAATAATTAATAGCGGACTATAAGAGCTGTTATAATCCGTAACAATTCTTAGCCAAAACATTAGCTGCAATTTACAAAGAGAAATAAAAAATGTGATTAATAACTATCAAAAAGGAGGTTTAAAATGAAAATAGCAATTCCAAGTAATGATAATCTTAATATTTCAAGTCATTTCGGAAGAACGAAAGGCTTTGTCATTTGTGAAATGGATAATGATAAAATTATCAAAAAAGAATTTAAACAAAACACTTTTACAGGGCATGTACAAGGTTTACATCACGATAATAAGCATGGTCATGGAAATCATAGTCACAATGGAATTTTTAATGCTATAGGTGATTGTGAAATCGTAATAGCTGGTGGAATGGGAAGAAGACTTTATAATGATTTTGAAAAGAACAATATAAAAGTCTTTGTAACAAAGGAAAAGAACATTGATAATGCATTAAAATTATTTATGAATAACAATTTAGAAAATAATTCAGATGAGTGTTGTAACCATTAAAAAAAGTAATTACTAGCAGAAAATTATAGCTAGTTTCTAGTTTAACCACAGCGAAATAATAGCAAAAACCGTTGAAAATCTAAAACCCAATAACCAACAGTCCTTCCCAATGGGAAGGATTTAGGATGAGATTTTACTTAAACATATCCATTCCAGGAATATCGGGTAAACCACCTTTAGCGGCAGCAGCCATTTCAGCTTCATTAATTTCATTGGCTTTTTTTAAAGCGTCATTTAGTGCAATGATAAGGTAATCTTCCAATTCCTCTTTGTCATATAATAATTCATCATCAATTGCAATATTTTTAATTTCTCTATTGGCAGTTACAGTTACAACTACTTTTCCATTTCCCGATTCTCCATCAACAAAAATGGTATTTAATCGCTCTTTTGTTTCTTCAATTTTGGCTTGAGCTTCTTTGAGTTTAGCCATCATATTTTCCATATCTCCAAACATAATTTTAGGTTTTGATATTTTAATTGTAGCAAATTTAGTATTTTCGAAACAATAAATTAAATCTTTAAACAAATGAATAGAATAATTCTTTTTTTAATTGCAGTTTCAATTACTTTTGCAAACTTATATGCACAAGATAAAATGAAAAATATTAAACCACCCATCGCTGATAAAATTCCTAAAAAATTAGAAAAACACGGTGATGTTAGAATAGACAATTATTATTGGATGCGTTTGACTGATGAGCAAAGAAATGATAAAACACCAGATGCACATACCCAAAAAGTATTAGATTATTTAAATGCTGAAAATGACTATTTTGATTCAAAAATGGCGCATACAGAAAAGTTTAGAGAAGAATTGTTTCAAGAAATGAAAGCGCGTATAAAAGAAGACGATGAGTCTGTACCTTATAAAGATAATGGTTATTATTATATTACCAGGTATGAAAAAGGAGGACAATATCCCATCTATTCTCGTAAAAAAGAAACCTTAAAATCTGAAGAAGAAATTTTATTTGATGTTAATAAAATGGCTAAAGGGCATGAATACTTTCATTTGGGAGGACTAAATGTTAGTGAAAATAATAAATTGTTTGCTTTTGCAGTAGATACTATCAGTAGGAGGCAATATGATTTGCAATTTAAAAATCTAGAGACAGGTGAGATTTATCCTGAAGTTATTAAAAATACAACAGGTGGTGGAAGTGCATGGTCTAACGATAATAAAACTTTTTTTTATACAAAAAAAGACCCTGTAACTTTGCGAAGTGATAAGATTTACAAGCATATTTTAGGTACAGATGTTAAAGAAGATGTGTTGGTTTTTGAAGAAAAAGATGATACTTTCGGAACTTTTGTCTATAAAACAAAATCAAAAAAATATATTATCATAGGTTCATTCAGTACACTTTCTAATGAATACCAATTTATTGATGCTGATAAACCAAATGATGATTTTAAAATTATTCAAACTCGTGAACGAGATCTTGAGTACAGTGTAGCCCATTTCAATGATCATTTTTATATTTTGACAAATAAAGATGGCGCAAAGAATTTTAAATTAATGAAAACCTCTGTAAATAAAACAGAGAAACAAAATTGGGTTGATGTTATTCCGCATAGAGATGATACTTTGTTAGAAGATATTTCAATATTTAAAGATTATTTGGTTTTAGAAGAACGTGTTAATGGCTTGAATAAAATTCGTATCAAGCGTTGGGATAAATCAGCTGATTATTATTTGCCTTTTGATGAAGAAACTTATTCGGCAGGAGTTTACAGCAATCCTGAATTTGATACAGATATTATTCGTTATGGATATCAATCGTTTACTACACCATCTTCGGTTATTGATTTTAATATGAGTGATAAATCAAAAGAGATAAAAAAAGAACAAGAAGTACTTGGTGGAAAGTTTGATAAAATCAATTATAAAAGTGAAAGAGTTTGGGCTACTGCCAGAGATGGTAAAAAGGTTGCGATATCATTAGTGTATAGAAAAGATACGAAACTAGATAAAAATACACCATTATTGCTCTATGCATATGGTTCATATGGCTATACCGTACCTGATAGATTTAGTTCTACACGATTAAGTTTGTTAGATAGAGGTTTTGTATATGCATTGGCTCATGTAAGAGGAAGTGAATATTTAGGAAGACAATGGTATGAAGATGGTAAATTATTCAATAAGAAAAATACATTTACAGATTTTATCGATTGTGGTAAATATTTAATAGAAAATAATTTTACTTCAGCAGCGCATCAATATGCCATGGGAGGATCAGCTGGCGGTTTGTTGATGGGAGCCATAGTAAATATGAATCCGGAATTATTTAATGGAGTAGTAGCCGCAGTACCATTTGTTGATGTAATGACAACCATGTTAGATGAAACTATTCCTTTAACAACTTCTGAGTATGATGAATGGGGAAATCCTAATGAAAAGGTGCATTATGATT
>JAUWLK010000268.1 GCA_030613745.1 Flavobacteriaceae bacterium
GACCAACTCATTAGGTACAGCACTGTCAAAACTTTCAGGGTATTTTTTAGCTAAATATTTTTCAAAAACATCATGGCGGGCACTAGTCAAGCCGTTACTGCCCATGCCGCCGTTATATTTTTTTTCGTATGTTGCTTGCCCGAATGAAGATAGACCAACAATAACATCACCTGCTTTAATATTGGCATTATCAATAACATCACTTCTTTTTAATCGAGCTGTTACCGTTGAATCAACAATAATAGTTCTAACCAAATCACCAACATCTGCAGTTTCACCTCCGGTTGAATAGATGGTAATACCAAAATTCTTTAAATCTTGTAACAACTCTTCACTACCATTTATTATTGCAGAGAGAACTTCACCAGGAATGAGGTTTTTATTTCTTCCTATTGTAGAAGAAAGCAAAATATTATCAGTAGCACCAACACATATTAAATCATCAATATTCATAATCAAAGCATCTTGTGCAATGCCTTTCCAAACCGAAAGGTCGCCAGTTTCTTTCCAATACATATATGCCAAAGATGATTTTGTGCCTGCGCCATCGGCATGCATTACAATACAATAATCTTCATCATTGGTTAGATAATCTGGAATAATTTTGCAAAATGATTTAGGAAACAATCCTTTATCAATATTTTTAATAGCATTGTGCACATCTTCTTTTTGTGCAGATACACCACGTAAATTATATCGATTATCTGATTTTTCCATTTGGATTTTGATTATTTTGATTTTAAATATAAATTCTTTTTTTTGTAATCAATTATAGCTTTCCCTTTGTGTAAAATATCAGCACCAATTATTCCTTGAATAGGATTTGCATTTTGTTTGGTCAACGCATTGTTAATATGAGATAGGTCAATTAAAATTAAAGGTGCTTTTTTTAATAAGAATTTACCTATCTTTAAATTGTTTTTTTTTGAAATTAGTGTTTCAATTTCAGTTGAACCTGCTCCGCTTGCTTTGTGTTCTGATTCTTCTGTTTCCAAACCAAAAATTTCAATTTCATCAAAACCAACACATGAATTTGAAGCACCGGTGTCTAAAATAAAACGACCTTTAATTTTATTAATTTTTACTTTTAATTCAAAGTGGTTTGTAATTGTTTTTTTGAGTTTTATACAAAAATAGCCTTGTTCAAATAAAAAATCTTTTAGCTTATTCATTTTTTAAATAACCGACTTAAATTGCTCTAAAAAACGAACATCATTTTCATAAAACATTCTAATATCAGGTATTTGATATAAAAGCATAGCTATCCTTTCTATACCCATTCCAAAAGCATATCCACTATATTTTTTAGGATCAATATTTGCGTTTTTTAATACATTTGGGTCAACCATTCCGCAACCCATAATTTCTAACCAACCAGTTCCTTTAGTGATCCTATAATCTATTTCAGTTTCTAAACCCCAATAAATATCAACTTCGGCACTTGGTTCAGTAAAAGGGAAATATGACGGACGTAATCTAATTTTTGACTTACCAAACATTTCTTTAGTAAAATACAAAAGGGTTTGTTTTAAATCTGCAAAAGAAACATCGGTGTCAATATATAAACCTTCCACTTGATGAAAAATACAATGTGCTCTAGCTGAAATATCTTCATTTCTAAAAACTCTTCCAGGTGATATTGTTCTTATAGGTGGTTTGTTATTTTCCATATATCTAACTTGAACAGAAGAAGTATGGGTACGCAACAATATATCAGGGTCTTTTTCAATAAAAAATGTATCCTGCATGTCTCTTGCGGGGTGGTATTCAGGTAAATTTAATGCTGTAAAATTATGCCAGTCATCTTCAATTTCCGGACCTTCAGAAACTGTAAAGCCTATTCTAGAAAAAACTTCAATAATTTGATTTTTTACAATAGATATTGGGTGTCTGGCACCTAATTCAATTGGTTTTTCTGGCCGAGTTAAATCTCCATAATTACTACTCTTGATATTACTTACATTTTCTAAAGAACTTTTTAATTCATTTACTTTTTGGGTAGCCGAATTTCTTAAATTGTTTAAAGCCTGTCCTATTTCTTTTTTTAAAGAAGGATCGACATTTTTAAATTCAGTAAAAAGTTGTTTTAAAACACCTTTGCTTCCTAAATATTTTATTCGAAAAGCTTCAACTTCCTCAATTGATTTTACGTTGAACTGGTTAACTTTTTCAATTAAATCGTTTATTTTGTCCTTCATTTTCAGTTTCAAATTAAAACGCAAATTTACATTTTTTTGTTATATTTTTTAATCAATTTTTTATCTAATTAATTAGGTGATAATTGTATCATAAAAATTAAAAAATAATATGAAAAAAAAACTTGTATTATTCTGAATTTGATTAATTTTGCTGGATAAATTCACAATATAATAATTTAATATACAAATAATTATGGAGTCAAAAATAAAAGACTTTATGGAGTACGCTAAAAAGCGTAATTCTAACGAACCTGAATTTCTTCAGGCAATACAAGAAGTAGCTGAGGCTATCATTCCATTTATTGAGGAAAATACCGCTTACAAGGGGAAAAAGCTTCTTGAAAGAATGATTGAACCAGAACGTGTTCTTATATTCCGCGTTCCTTGGGTTGATGACAAAGGAGTAACTCAAGTAAACAGAGGTTTTAGAGTTGAATTTAATTCTGCTATTGGACCTTATAAAGGTGGTTTGCGTTTTCATCCTTCTGTTAACTTATCTATTCTTAAATTTTTAGGTTTTGAACAAGTTTTCAAAAATTCTTTAACTACACTACCTATGGGTGGTGGTAAAGGTGGTTCAGATTTTGACCCTAAAGGAAAATCAGATATTGAAGTAATGCGATTTACGCAATCATTTATGAGTGAATTATTCCGGCACATAGGCGCTAATACCGATATACCTGCTGGGGATATTGGTGTAGGTGGACGTGAAATAGGCTTCTTATTCGGACAATACAAAAAATTACGTAATGAATTTACTGGTGTTTTAACCGGTAAATCTATGTCATTTGGAGGATCATTAATTCGACCTGAAGCTACAGGATATGGTACTGTTTATTTTGCGCAAACTATGTTAGAAACAAATGGCGATTCCTTTAAAGGAAAAACAGTTGCTGTTTCTGGTTCAGGTAATGTAGCACAATATGCTACCGAAAAAGTTAATGAATTAGGAGGTAAAGTAGTTACTTTATCTGATTCGGGTGGGTATATTTATGATGCAGATGGTATTGACGCAGATAAATTGGATTATGTTATGGAGTTGAAAAATATTCAACGTGGTCGTATTTCTGAATATGTTAGTGAGTATCCAAATGCAAAATATATTAAAGGAGAAAGACCTTAGAGTGTTAAATGTGATGTTGCACTGCCTTGTGCTACTCAAAATGAGCTTAACGAGGAAGAGGCAGAAGTATTGGTTAAAAATGGTGTAATGTGTATTGCCGAAGGTGCCAATATGCCTACTACTCCTGAAGCAATAGAAGT
>JAUWLK010000098.1 GCA_030613745.1 Flavobacteriaceae bacterium
AATAACGTTCCCAGTTCTAAGGGAATTATTACAGGTAAAATATTTGAATATCTACAAGCCAAACGCCCAATTTTAGCAATTGCTCCTACAGATGGAGATTTAGCTGAAATTATAAATACTACAAATTCAGGAGTTGTAGTAGACTTTTCAGATAAAGAAATCTTAAAGAAAAGTATTTTAAAATATTATCAGAAATTTAAAGAAGGGAATTTAAAAATTCAATCTAAGAATATAGATCAATTTCATCGTAAAAATTTAACAAAACAATTGGTTGAAATAATAAAGAGTTTAAGTAAATGAAAAAAATTATAACCGTATTAGGAGCTCGTCCGCAATTTGTAAAAGCAGCTGTATTGAGTAGAATTATTGCTGACAGAGGTGAAATAGAAGAAATTATTGTACATACTGGTCAGCATTTTGATACAAATATGAGTGAGGTGTTTTTTACTGAAATGGATATTCCAAAACCAAAATATAACCTTAATATTAATGGTTTGGGGCATGGTGCTATGACCGGACAGATGTTAGAGAAAATTGAAAAGGTTTTGATTGATGAAAAACCTGATGCCATTGTAATTTATGGAGATACCAATTCAACTATTGCCGGTGCTTTAGCTGCTAAAAAGTTAAATATAAAGGTAGTACATATTGAAGCTGGCTTACGATCTTATAATATGCAAATGCCTGAAGAGATCAATAGAATTTTAACTGATAGAATTTCTGACTTATTGCTTTGTCCAACAGATACAGCTATAAAAAATTTACAAAAAGAAGGTTTTGATAATATGGATATTAAAATTGTGAAATGTGGAGATATTATGAAAGATGCTGTAGATTTTTACAGTAAAATTTCAGCTGCTAGATCATCAATAATTAGTGATTTGCAATTAAAAGGTAATGACTTTATTTTGACCACTATTCACCGTCAGGAAAATACAGACGATTTACAAAAATTAAAATCTATTTTTGAAGGCCTGGAAACTATATCTAAAGAAATTGAAGTTGTGTTGCCTTTACATCCAAGAACTCGTAATATATTAAAAAACAATAAGTTAAATTATAATTTTAAAATGATTGAACCTGTTGGTTATTTTAATATGCTTGAACTACTAAAGAACTGTAAAATGGTTGTTACAGACAGTGGCGGATTACAAAAAGAAGCATTTTTTAATAAAAAACATTGCATTATTGCCCGTGAAGAAACCGAATGGGTTGAATTGGTAGAAAATGGTTTTGCAACTATTATTGGAAGTGATAAACAAAAAATGATAAATGCTTATGAAAAATATAAGAGTATTAATACAAATTTTTCCATAGATTTATATGGAAAAGATGTTGGTCAAAAAATTTATAATGAGTTGAAAAAAATGTTAATGCTATAATATTCAATCTAACTTAATCATTTTTGATGCTACTTTAATATTTTCTTCTAGAGCCAATTTTTGTGCATCAGAACCATACATTAAATCAAGTCTGTTTTGATAAGTTTCGGTGATTTTGTGGCGAACCATTTTTAATGTAGAATTAATCATTTTATTATCTTCAGAGAATTCTTCTTCTAAAATTTGAAAACTGGAAGGTATCCACTTTTTTGGGAATTTATCTTTAAACTCAATTTGTTGATTGAATAAAATTAATTCCTCTTTTATTTTTTGGATTAATTTCTCGTACGAATTAATATTTCCCTTTTTAATGTATTGTGTAACATTTTGATGATTTAACGTAACCAAAGCTGTTGTATATTTTTTATGGTCATTATAAATCATAGCTTGATTAATTAATGATGAGCTATTTACAATAGCTTCTTCAATTTCTTCAGGTGAGTATTTTTCTCCATCTTCAGCAATTAACAAAGCTTTTTCTCTTCCAACTACTACCAAAAAATCATCCTCATCAATATAGCCTAAATCACCTGTATATAACCAATCCTTTTTTAATACTTCATTTGTTGCTTTTGGGTTTTTATAATAACCTTTCATCACATTATCTCCTTTGATAACTATTTCCCCTTTTTTTCCTTTCGGAAGTTCTTTACCATTTTCATCACAAATTTTGCAAGTAATGTTTCCTAAGATTTTTCCGGAAGTACCCATTTTATGTTGAAAAGGTGTGTTTGTTGAAATAATAGGAGTTGCTTCGGTTAAACCGTAACCCTGATATACGGGTACTCCAATAGCTTTATAAAACTGTTGTTGTTTGATGTCAAGTAAAGCGCCACCTCCAACAAAAAATTCAATTTTAGATCCCCATATCAAACGTAATTTTTGAAAAATTAATTTATCCGCAATAGCGTAATTAAAATAGGTGAACAATTGGGTAAACATTCCTGGTTTAGAAAACCCATCACCATTTCTAATAATTGCAGCCCGTAAACCTCTATTAAAAATACCTTCAATAAATGAGCCTTTTGCTTTGATACCTTCCTTAATTTTATTGATAAAATTACTTGTTAATGCTGGTACAGTTAAAAGAAAATTTGAATTTGCTTCAACCAGATTAATTGGTATATTCTTTAGGGCATTCATTCCGCCACCTCTGGCATCTACAAAATGTAATGAAAGTCCTTTTACAAGAGCCGTATAAATACCTACTGTATGTGCAAAAGAATGGTCGGTTGGTAAAATAATTAATGTTGAAATTAACTCCTGAATTTTAAATGTTTTAACGGCTTCATGGCTATTTGAGTAATAATTTAAATGTGTAAGCATAATACCTTTGGGATTGCCCGTAGTACCCGAAGTATAAGAAATAGTTACAATATCATCTTCTTTTATGTTATTTTCAATTTGTTCAATTTTTTGAAGATTATATGCAAGTTTATCCTGCCCAAGTTGGTATAAATCATCTATAAAAATTAACTGATTTTCATCAAAATTATAAGTTTTACATTGTTTGCTGATTTTCTTGGAAGGTTTGTCTAAAACAACCAACTTTAGTGATTTATTTTCGTATTTATTCCACTGGCTGATAACTTTTTCTAAAGTATTTTCAGATATGATAAATAGCTTAGAATCAGAATGATTAACTCTAAAAGGGACTTCTTCTGGTAATAATTTTATAGACAGGGGAACAGAAATTCCTCCAGCATAAAGCATAGCAAGTTCTGAAATGATCCAATCAGATTTAGCTTCTGATAAAATGGCAATTTTATCTTGATAAATGATACCTAATTCAATAAGTGCTGAGGCTATCTGTAAAGCTTTTGATTTAGCTTCACCAAAACTTGTCCTTACCCAACCTTTATCATCTTTTTGACTTAAATAAGGTTTATCTGCATATTTGATCGATGCCTTATTAAGCATCTCAAAAACTGTTCTTTTTCCCATTTTCTTTTAATTCATCTAACAAAAGTACATTTTTCTAATATAATTGTAATGATATAGTTACAAAAAAGTATTTATAATAAATATATAATTACATATTATAATCAAAAATGAGATATATGTTTGTTGAAAGTAATCAATAAGTCATATTTGCATTATAATTGATAAAAAATATAAAAATGTGTGGAATAGTTTGTGCGTTTGATTTAAAAGAAAAAGCTGAAGTATTAAGACCTCAATTGTTAGAGATGTCTAAAAAAATTCGTCATCGTGGTCCTGATTGGAGTGGAATCTATGCTGATGAAAAATCGATTTTAGCTCATGAAAGGTTAGCAATTGTTGATCCGGCTTCTGGTAAACAACCATTGTATAGTGAAAACGGAAAATTAGTTTTAGCAGCAAATGGTGAAATTTATAACCATAGAGAATTACGAAAACAATTTGAAGGAAAATATAACTTTCAAACAGAATCTGACTGTGAAGTTATTTTGGCTTTATACCAAGAAAAAGGTACTGATTTTTTAGATGAAATGAATGGTATTTTTGGTTTTGCTTTATATGATGCTGAAAAAGATGAATACTTTGTGGCTCGTGATCATATAGGAGTTATTCCTTTATATATGGGTTGGGATCAGCATGGTACTTTTTATGTGGCTTCTGAATTAAAAGCTTTGGAAGGAGTTTGTACTAAAATTGAGTTATTTCCTCCTGGTCATTATTATACAAGTAAAGATGATAAATTAACCCAATGGTATAAAAGAGATTGGTCAGATTATGATGCTGTAAAAGAAAATCAAACCAGTATTGATGAAATTCACAATGCTTTAGAAGCTGCAGTTCACAGGCAATTAATGAGTGATGTACCTTACGGGGTTTTGCTTTCTGGAGGTTTAGATTCATCAATTACTTCTGCAATAGCAAAAAAATACGCAGAAAAAAGAATAGAATCCGATGACACACAAGATGCTTGGTGGCCACAGCTACATTCATTTTCGGTTGGTTTAGAAGGTTCACCGGATTTGGCCGCAGCGCAATTAGTTGCCGATCATATTGGAACAATACATCACGAAATAAAATTTACCATTCAAGAAGGTCTAGATGCGATTAAAGATGTTATTTACAACCTGGAAACTTATGATATTACAACAATTCGTGCTTCAACACCAATGTATTTAATGGCTCGTGTTATTAAATCTATGGGTGTAAAAATGGTATTGTCTGGTGAAGGAGCAGATGAACTATTTGGTGGTTATTTATATTTTCATAAAGCACCAAATGCAGAAGAATTTCATAAAGAAACAGTGCGTAAATTAGATAAATTACACATGTATGATTGTTTAAGAGCTAACAAATCATTGGCAGCTTGGGGAATTGAAGGTAGAGTTCCGTTTTTAGATAAAGAATTTATGGATGTTGCTATGCGAATCAACCCACAAGATAAAATGATCAATGGTGAACGTATGGAAAAATGGGTTTTGCGTAAAGCTTTTGAAAGTTATTTACCTGAAAGTGTGGCTTGGCGACAAAAAGAACAATTCTCAGATGGAGTTGGGTATAGCTGGATTGATACCTTAAAAGAAGTTGTAGCTGAAGCAGTTTCTGATGAGCAGCTGGCTAATGCAAAATATAAATTTCCAATTCAAACACCAACATCAAAAGAAGAGTTTTATTACCGTACAATTTTCGCAACTCATTTCCCATCTGATACAGCAGCGCTTTGTGTACCACAGGAAGCATCAGTAGCATGTAGTACAAAAATTGCTTTAGAGTGGGATGAAAGTTTTAAAAACATGAATGATCCATCTGGCAGAGCAGTTGCCAATGTTCATGATGAAGCTTATTAATAAATTAGTATTATTAAATTATAAGAGAGGCATATTTAGGCCTCTCTTTTTAATGTTTAAACAGGAAAATATTTAATTATTTATTGGGTAATATTTTATTTAGTTTTTCTGTTAAAAAATCAACATCAATATTTTTATCAATAATAATTCCTTCAGGATCTAATAAAAAATTTTGCGGTACTGCTTTAACCCCATATAAATTTGAAACTTTATCCCATCCATTTAGATTTGATAAGTTTGCCCATATAAGACTATCTTTTTCAATAGTATTCAACCATTGTTTTTTATTCTTATCAACAGAAATTCCTACAATTGTAAAGTTTCTATTTTTAAACATATTGTAATTTTTTAAAAGAGTTGGATTTGATGCTCTACATGGTGCACACCACGATGCCCAAAAATCAATAAGTACATATTTCCCTTTAAAGTCATTTAATTTTATAGTGTCACCATTTTTATTTGGAATACTAAAACCAGGAGCTGGTTTTGAAATGGCAACTCTTTTAATAGACTCGTGTAATTCTTTTAAATGTTTAAAATAATCAGTCATTTTTACTTTCTCACTATAGTTATCAATGATGTGTTGCATTGTGTCAATTTGTATATTGAATAGTTGAAATTGATAATAAGCAACAAAAGCTGAAAAAACATAATCATTGTATTTTAGCATTATCTCTTTTCCTTTATTTCTTTCAAAAATATCATCAAAAGAATAGGAGCGAAATAAACTGTCTTCTCTAGATCCAGATATGTTTATTTTTTCAAGTTTGTTTATATCTCCAATAATATGAATTTTGCTATTTTCTAGAAAAAAATGAATTTTATTTTTAGAACTATTTAGTAATATTGTGTGAAGATAAGGATGTTTAATACTGCCGTTAAAAATAAATTCTCCATTTTTAATTGTAGTTGAATCAATAATAATTGTTTCATTATTAACTAAATCAAGTTTTGCCAAAACAGCTATTCCATCATCTAATCCTGAAATTTCAGCAAAGATGGTATAATCAAAATTTTCTGCTTTGTCTGAATTACATGATTGAATAAAAACAGATAAAAACACCAAAATAAAGATAAAGAAATTTAACTGTGCTTTTCTATTAGTTTCTTTAATCATTTATTAAAATTAATTATTAAGCTAAATAATTTAGACTTTTACTTTTTGATTGCATTCTCATACAGACCTATCCACTCTTTAACAGATATTTTTTGTACTAATTCACCTATTAATTTGTAAGGTATTTGTTCAACTTTTTTAAATCGAATGCAACTTTTACCCATATCTAATTTCAATTTACAATGCTTTGGATACTCTATAACAAACCATTCTAACAATTTTGGGTTAGCATAAATTCCCATATGATATACTGCAATAAAATTCTTTTGTGATGCAATGTTTATAAAAGGTAGTGGTAATTTTGGGTCGCAATGATATCCTTTTGGATACAAGTTATGTGGCACTACATATCCAATCATTCCATAATTTAGCTGTTCTTCAAATCCTTTTGGTAAATTAGATAAAATAGTATTCCTCAATTTAGTGAAATACATTTTTCTCTCTTGAGGAATTTGTTCGATATATTCTTTTATATTGTTAGCTTTTAGTTCCATTTAGTACAAAATACAAAAAAAATAAAAATATTTTTTTTACTCCAATTTACTGTTCCCAAAAACGGGAACCTCTTACCTATATACATACGTTTTAGTTTAAAAAATCTACCTTTCCAGACTTTAAATTATAATAAGCTGAAACAATTTTCACCTCTCCAGATTTAACAGCAGTTTTAATAATTGATGACCTATTAATTAAGTCAATAGCGGTTAATTCTGCATTTTTTTTCACTACTTCATTTATAGAAGCATCTTTCTCAGATTCTGCTATTGCAGGTGTAATATGACCCAATAAATGGTTTAAGTTATAGCCATTATTTCCGCCAGAAACGGCAGCGGTTACTGCACCACAGTTTTGATGACCAAGAACCACTATTAATTTTGTTGCTAAATGAGCAACAGCATATTCTATACTTGCAATTGAAGAAGTGTTAGCAACATTTCCTGCAACTCTAACTGTAAATAATTCGCCTAGCCCTGTATCAAATGCCAATTCCGGCACAACTCTACTATCTGAACAACCTAATATAATAGCATACGGTTCTTGACCAACTACAATAGAATTTCTTCTTGAACTGTCTTGTAATTTAGCTTCTAAATGGTCTTTTACAAATCTTGCATTACCTTCTTTTAACCTATTTAAACTTTTTTGATGTGTCATTATTTTTATTAAAAATTATGTTATTGTTATTTTTTTGTGTGAAACCTAATGGGTTGACTATGCGTAGTACGGAATTTGAAAGCTGAAAGTTTTAAATCTGCATTTAGCAAAATATTTACGTTATGTTTTTATCTTTTCATTTTTAAAAGCTTAACCAATGGTTTAGCGGATTTTCAATATTGCTCAAAACCTACAATTCACTATCAAACCCCGAATTATGTATAGGTTTTATTGGTATTATTTTTTATTCGTGAGACTCTAAAAAAAATATTTCAATTTTTTAGTTAGTCGAACTAATCCCGCTCCCGATGGCTATCGGGATTAGCGGGATCTAGGTTAAATACCTCGACCCTTGGGTCGATTCCTATTATTGGGTTCAGTCCCGATAGCTATACGGGATGCCCTGAGGTTTAATACCTTTTATTTTTCTGCCGTGTATTTATCCCGCCATTTTTCTGTTGGAAATATTTTTCTCATTAATGACTGTGTTGTTTAGTCTGTATTCCAATTAATGCCAACGGTTTTGGATATGATTGCGTTACGTTTATTAAGTGACTAATTTACTAAAAATCTTTAAGCAAATTCGTTTGCAAGGATTTTCCGAAAGGAAAATCAGTAGCAATGAATTATAACCATTCTTGTAGCTGGTTTTTAATTAACTCAGGTTATTCTGTACATTGAATGAGAAAACATCAGGTCTTGAATAATGTCCAACAACATCAAACATTCGTTTAGCTTTAATAATTTGTTGAAGATCAATATCGGCATATAGGATACCTTCTTCTGCCTCCAGAGGTCCTGCTAAAAACTGACCATTTGGATCAATTATAGAACTATTACCAACATTGATCCATTCTCTTCCTTCTGGGTAAAGTTTTTTAAACTCATATTCATCAGGAATATCATTCATTTTTAAAGCCATACAAGTGCTTATTACAAATAATCCACCTTCTCTTGCAATATGCTGCATAGATTGAATCCAGTTTGGACTTTTGTCCCAAGTTGGACATGCTAATATTTGAGTTCCAAATTCGTAGATTGCATTTCTTGCTAATGGCATGAAGTTTTCCCAACAGATCAATCCTGCTATTTTCCCAACTGAAGTATCATAAGAGCATATAGTACTACCATCTCCTTGAGACCATATAAGACGTTCTCCACCTGTTGGAATTAGCTTCCTATGTTTACCTAAAATCAAACCTTTATCGTCTATAAAAAGTAAGCTATTAAATAAACTTGCATTACTGGTTTCAGTATTACGTTCATGCATACCAATTACAACATTAATATTAGCTGTTTTTGCAGCTTTACAAAGTTTAATCGTGGTGTTGTCGGGAATAGAAACAGCATTTTCAACCAGTTTTAAATAAAGCTCATTTAAATCAGACCCTTTACTATTCGGAATAAGCCATACCCAATCTGGATAACCAGAGATAAAAGCCTCTGGAAAAACAATTAAGTTAGCACCATTTTCTCCTGCTTCTAAAATTGCTTCACAGGCCTTTTCAACAGTTTTCTCTTTATTCAGGAATATGGGTGAAAGTTGTGCGGCTGCTACCTTTATATTTTTAGTCATCTTATTCAGTTTTAATTAGCTACATAAAACGTTCCGGCTAAAAAGCGTTTCCATCCCGAAGGGTGTCTATGATTTTTTAGCCTTTGTTATATGCTTTTCTTTATTCTTCACGAATATAA
>JAUWLK010000284.1 GCA_030613745.1 Flavobacteriaceae bacterium
GTTTTTTTAGAAATTGAACCAGTAACTTTTCCTCCATTGTCTTCTATTGATTTTTTAAGTTCTGTTCGTGAAAATTTATGAAACACTCCCGAGACAACAAAAACTAGTCCTTGTAGTTTTTCTGTTTGATTTAATAATAAGAATTCATCTAAAGAAAAATTCAAACCAAAATTCTTTAATCTATTTACAATATCAATATTTATAGGATTTTCAAAAAAGTTTAAAATACTTTGGGCAATTCTTTCTCCAATCTCATCAACACTAATCAAATCATCATAAGAAGCATTTAATAAATTATCCAAATTCTTATAATGCTTTGCTATTTTTTTTGCTACTGTTTCACCTACAAAGCGAATTCCAAGTGCAAATAAGACTTTTTCAAATGGAATTTGTTTAGAAGCTTCTATTCCTTTAATCATATTATTTGCCGATTTTTCAGCCATTCGCTCCAATGGAATAATTTGTGATTCATTCAAATCATACGAATCTGCATAATCTTTAATCAAATCATTCCCAAACAGCAATTCAACAGTTTCAGCTCCCAAACCATCAATATTCATTGCTTTTCTACTGATAAAATGTTGAATTCTACCCGTTATTTGTGTTGGGCATCCAAATTCATTCGGACAATAATGCTTTGCATCACCATCTTTTCTTACCAATTCAGTACCACAATCAGGACAATGGGTAATATATTTTGTAGGAGCAGAATCAATTGGTCTTTTCTCTAAATCTATTCCAACAATTTTAGGAATAATTTCTCCGCCTTTTTCTACAAAAACCGTATCATTTATTCTAACATCAATTTTTGCAATCTGATCTGCATTATGTAAGGAGGCTCTTTTTACAATCGTTCCTGCCAATTCAACAGGCTCTAAATTGGCTACCGGAGTTATGGCTCCGGTTCTACCAACCTGATATGTTATTTTATTTAAAATGGTACTTACCTGCTCTGCTTTAAATTTATAAGCCAAGGCCCATCGTGGAGATTTTGCCGTGTACCCTAATTCATCTTGATAAGCTAATGAATTCACTTTAATTACAACTCCATCTGTTTCATAAGGTAAAGTATGGCGTTTACTATTCCAATAATTTAAAAATTCAAAAATTTGCTCTGTAGTTTTGCATAAAGCAATAGTTTCAGGCACTTTAAATCCAGCCTTAGTTGCAAAATGTAATGCTTCATAATGTGTCTCAAATGGCAGTTTATCAGCCACAACTTGGTACAATAAACAATCTAAAGGTCTATCAGCTACTTCTGCACTATCTTGTAATTTCAAGCTACCACTAGCTGTATTTCTCGGATTCCTATAAGGATCTTCACCTGCTTCTATACGCTCTTGATTCATTTTTTTAAACCCGTCAAGCGGAAGAACTATTTCTCCTCTAATTTCAAATTCACTTTGGTTGTTATCATTTAATATTAATGGAATAGACTTTATCGTTTTTATATTTGCAGTTACATCATCACCTTGAAAACCATCACCACGTGTAACTGCTTTTTCAAATTGTCCATTATTATAATATAGATTTATAGAAGCTCCATCATATTTTAACTCACAGGTATATTCTACATAAACTCCGCCTAATATTTTTTGAATTCTATTTTCCCAATCCAATATATCTTCACTGGAATAAGAATTTGCCAGTGAATACATACGGTGTTTATGTGTAATTGTATCAAATTTTTTTGTCACCTCACCTCCTACTCTTTGTGTAGGTGAATTGGAATCAAAAAACTCAGGATATTTACTTTCCAGTTCTTGAAGCAATTTTAATTTTATATCAAAATCATAATCAGAAATAGTAGCATCATCTAATACATAATAATTGTAATTATGCTTTCTAAGCTCTTTTCTGAGTTGATTTATTTTTTGCTCTATATCTGTCATTAATTATTGATAATTTGGAATCTAAAAATATAAAATTTTGCTTAAATACCAATTAATTTGTAACTTTATAAAATACATACAATATGTAATAATTGTTACCAAAAATAGTGACTTTTATAACATAAATATGATTAAAATCACATTTTATCATAGTTAATCACAATACTTTTGTGCCATAAATTAAAAATAAAATAATAATAAATCCATTATGAAGAAATTATTGATACTAGGTGCAGGAACTGCCGGCACATTGATGCTAAATAAATTAAATAATGAATTAGAAAAAGACGAATGGGAAATAACTATTGTTGACCAATTCAAAACACATTATTACCAACCCGGATTTTTATTTATACCATTTGGAATTTACAATAAAAAAGATGTTATCAAACCTAAGTATGATTTCTTTCCTGCCGGAGTTAATGTAATATTTAGCCCAATAGATAAAATTGTAGGTGAAGAGAATAAGGTTTATTTAGATGGAGGTAAGGTATTAAATTATGATTTTTTAATTATTGCTACAGGAACTCAAACTCGCCCATCAGAAACTGAAGGATTAAAAGATAAATTATGGTATAAAGATATTTTTGATTTTTACACAATTGAAGGCGCTGTTGCATTACACAAAAAATTTAAAGACTGGGAAGGTGGTAAATTAGTGATGTGTATTCCTGAGTTACCATACAAATGCCCGGTAGCACCAATTGAGTTTGTATGTTTAGCTGAAGCTTATTTTGCTGAAAGAGGTATGAGAGATAAGGTAGATATTTCTTATGTTACATTAATGTCAGGTGCTTTTACCAAACCGGTTGCTTCAAAAATGTTAGGTGATTTACTAGAAGAAAAAAATATAAAAGTAGTCCCTGATTTTTATTTAGAACATGTTGATAACGATAATAAAAAAATTGTCTCATTTGATGAACAAGAAATTGATTTTGATATCTTAACTATCGTACCTGTAAATATGGGTTCTGATATGATTGAACGAAGTGGATTGGGAGATGATATGAATTATGTAAAAACAGATAAACACACCTTACAATCAGAGCATTTTGAAAATATTTTTGTACTTGGTGATGCTTCAAATATCCCTACATCAAAAGCTGGCTCGGTAGCTCATTTTGCTGCAGAAATTTTAATGGAAAATCTTTTAGCAGCAATGGAAGGAAGAAAATTAACTGCTAAATTTGATGGACATGCAAACTGTTATATTGAAACAGGATATGGAAAAGGTGCTTTAATTGATTTTAATTATGAAACAGAACCTCTTCCTGGTACATTCCCATTACCTGGAATTGGACCTTTTGGTTTATT
>JAUWLK010000178.1 GCA_030613745.1 Flavobacteriaceae bacterium
GCGTAAAAATAACCTAATCTATATTATTTTAATAATTTTGTTTTACAAAATCTTATGATGAATTTTACAGGAAAACGATACTTAGACTACTCTTCTTTTATCAAATTAACTTTTGGAGAAAGAGTGCAAAAAATATCATTAGATATTGGGTTTTCCTGTCCTAATAGAGATGGTTCAAAAGGTTATGGAGGTTGTACTTATTGTAATAATGATACTTTTAATCCTGATTATTGTGAGCCATCAAAAAGTGTAAAACAACAATTAGAAGAAGGTATTACTTTTTTCTCTAAAAAATACAAATCACAACAATATTTAGCTTATTTTCAAGCATATACAAATACTTATGCTGATTTTCAATCACTTAAAAAATTTTATGAAGAGGCTTTAAGTGTACCAAATGTTATTGGCTTGGTTATAGGTACCCGTCCCGATTGTATTACAGAAGAATTAATTGATTACTTATCTTCCTTGTCAAAAAAATATTTTATTTCTCTTGAATTTGGTGTTGAAAGCACTATAAACAGAACCTTATTAAAAGTAAACCGATGTCATACTTTTGAAGAAACAGTTCAAGCGTTTGAGCAATGTAAAAACAAAGATTTTCATTTAGGAGCTCATTTGATATTAGGCTTACCCGGAGAAACAAAACAGGAATTATTAAATCACGCTATAAAAATTTCTAAACTACCCATTGATACTTTAAAACTACATCATTTACAAATTGTAAAACAGTCGGCAATGGCAATACAATACAAACGAAATCCTGAAAATTTCAATTTATTTACTTCTAAAAGTTATATTGATTTTATTACAGATTTTATAGGGTTTTTACGCCAAGACATTATTATTGAACGATTTGCAAGTGAAGCTCCTCCAAAGTTATTAATTGCACCAAAATGGAATAAACTTAAAAACTTTGAAATTGTAGCAAAAATTGATAAAAAACTTATAGAAAAAAACATCTGGCAAGGAAAATTTTATAAACAAGATGTCTTGTTGAAAAATTAATTTGTATGTTTAAAGTATGAGAGCTGTTATAACTAAACATATATCTGAAATGCCTTGGGTTTTGATTCCCGGTTTATAGTATATCCGCATATTCTTTAGCTTATTAAATTACTTTTTTTATCATTAATTTTCATTTTAAATTCTATAAATATATGAGCAATATTATCGTTTTAGGTACTGGTATGGTAGGCAGTGCAATGGCAGTTGATTTAGCAAAAAAACATCAAGTTACATCATCTGATTTTAGTTTAAAACCCTTAGAAAAAATTAAATCTAAAAATCAAAATATCAACACTTTACAAATTGATGTTACAAAAAAATTAGAATTGATAAGTACCCTACAAGCTTTTGATTTGGTAGTTTGTGCAGTACCAGGATTTTTAGGATTCAATACATTAAAAACTATTATTGAAGCCAAAAAGGATGTAGTTGATATTTCTTTTTTTCCTGAAAATGCATTAGAATTAAATAAATTGGCAAAACAGAATAATGTAACTGCTATTGTTGACTGTGGTGTTGCACCAGGTATGGGGAATATTATTTTAGGATATCACAATGAACAAATAAAAATTACCGATTTTGAATGCTTAGTAGGTGGTTTACCTAAAACTAAAAAATGGCCTTTTAATTATAAAGCTCCTTTTTCACCAATTGATGTAATTGAAGAATATACCCGCCCTGCGAGATATATTGAAAATGGTAAACTAATTATTCGGGAAGCACTTACTGATGTTGAATTGGTTGAATTTGATAAAGTTGGCACTTTGGAATCTTTTAATTCTGATGGATTGCGTTCATTAATTTTTACCATGCCTCATATACCAAATATGAAGGAAAAAACTTTACGATATCCCGGACATATTGAATATATTCAAGTATTGAAAAAAAGCGGTTTTTTTGATTCTAAAAAAATAGAAATTAATGGCACTAAAATATCTCCAATAGCTTTTACTAATAAAATTTTATTTAAGGAGTGGTTTTTAGAAGATAATGAAGAAGAACTCACTATAATGAAAATTACTATAAAAGGCATAAATAAAAAAGGTGAAAATGAAGAAATTATCTATGATTTACACGATGAGTTTTGCCAAGAAACTCAAACTTCATCTATGGCAAGAACAACAGGTTATACTGCAACTGCAGCTGTTAATCTAGTCTTAAACAATTTATTTAATGAAAAAGGAGTTTTTCCACCAGAGATGGTTGGTAAACATAAAGTTTGTTATGAATTTATCTTAAGTTACTTAAAAGACAGAAATGTTACTTACATTAAAACCTTAATAAATGCTTAATTATGAATAAAACCAGATGTTCTTGGTGTGGAGACGACCCTTTATATGTTACCTATCATGATGAAGAATGGGGTGTACCTGTTTATAATGATGACAAACTTTTTGAATTTTTAATTCTTGAAACATTTCAGGCAGGATTGAGTTGGATTACAGTTTTACGTAAACGAGAAAATTTTAGAATTGCTTTTGATAATTTTAATTATCAAAAAATTGCTAAATACGATGATAATAAATTTGAAGAATTAATGAATAATGTCGGTATTATTCGCAATAAATTAAAAATAAAAGCCACCATAACCAATGCCATTGCTTTTATGGAAATTAAAAAAGAATTTGGTTCATTTTCAAAATATATCTGGAGATTTACCAATAACAAACCCATAAACTATAACTGGGAAAATCTGGAAGAAATTCCTGCAAAAACAGAACTTTCTGATAAACTTTCTAAAGATTTAAAAAAACATGGATTTAAGTTTGTTGGCTCAACAGTTATATATGCACACATGCAAGCAACGGGTATGGTTAACGATCATATTACCAGTTGTTTTAGACATAAAGAAGTGTAAAATGACAGGACTTCACCTTGAGTGAAGCCTTGACTAATTTATAATTAGTTAATTGATTTTGATTATTCAGTTATTCTTAGAATCTTCAATTTCAAATGGATTTGGTCTTGGCGGCGGCGGCGGATCTGGTAGTTCTCTTACCTTTTCCACAGGTATATAAATTTCAGTTAATAAATCAGCAGGATTTGGTGTGCTATGTGGATTATTTACATACACTTCAAATGGCTCTCCAATTTCAATCATATTATAATCACTAAGATTTGTAATTTCTTTCATTGCGGTTTCCCAAGCTTCTTTTGAATTTTCATAACCGCCTTTTAAAGTGGTTTTAAAATATTTTCCACTCTCCATAAATCCAGATAAAATATCACTTCCTCTAGGTGTAATTACCCTTTCTGATACCAGATAACAAACTGAAAACATGGTTGTACCGTTTTCTTCATCATATTTATGATACAAAGTAAAAGGGCTTCCATTAGTTCGAATATTATTTTCCTTATTAAAACCATAAATCTTTAATAACAATAATGGATACTTATCCTCTATTTCATCAATTTTGCAAGAAGTTGTTGTATATAAATAATAACCACCACTATAATCTACCACTCCATTTGTTTTAATACTATAAACTTTTATGTCTCTTTGAATATTTTCATCTAAAAGTTCTAATCCCCTTTCTTCCATAGGTCCGATTTGCTCTCCCATACCACTTGCCATAAAACGGGTGAAAAATCCCATTTCACCTTTCATTCCCCAAGTTAAATTGGTACCTTTTTCTACTTTTTCCAAAATCCAATACACATCTGATCTCATATCTCCAAAAGGAGTTTTAAAAATAATTTCCTGATCTAAACTTTTAGGTTTTTCTACTTTTAAAGTATTCATAATACCACTTCCTTCTTTTCCCGTCCATGAGTATGAACCTCCTTCACCAACAGTATTTTCAGCATAAACAGCCTCAATTGTAGGATCTTCTTCATACCATGGCCCCCAGTCTTTCCAATTTTTATAATCGTTTAACTCATCAAAAACCACTTCTGGTTGAGCCTTGATAATTCTTGATCTTTGCACATCATAATTACCATCTAAAGTTGCTAAATAAATCGCACCTACAACAATTAAAATTAATATCAGAATTAAAATATATTTTAAAATTTTCATATGAGTGAGAATTTGGTTATTAATGAATCAAATATAGGTAAATTAAAATAATCATTTAATTTAAAAGATATTTTAATTAATATCAATTCTTTGGTCAATAATAGGTTTTTAGCTAAATTTGAAATTAATTTTTTAAATTTTTATCATTAAGAAATGACTGGTGTTATAATTAAATCAACGGGTAGTTGGTATCTTGTTAGAACTGAAGATCACCAACAATTCCAATGTAGAATTAGAGGTAAATTCCGTATAAAAGGAATTAAAAGCACTAATCCTTTGACCGTTGGTGACCATGTGGATTTTGATCTCGAAAAAAAAAGTAATACTGGTATAATTACAAATATTCACGATAGAAAGAATTATATAATTCGCAAATCAGTTAAACTATCAAAACAAACACATATCATTGCTGCTAATATTGATTGTGCTTTTTTATTAATAACAATTGATAGTCCTCCCACTTTACCTTCATTTATTGATCGGTTTTTAGCAACTACCGAAGCATATCATATTGAAGCCATTTTATTATTTAATAAAATAGACATCTATGATGAAAATCAAAATTTACAAAAAAATAAACTTCTAAAAATTTATTCTGATATTGGTTATCAATGCATTGAAATTTCAGTAACTAAAAATATCAACATTAATAAGGTTAAGAATTTAATGAAAGATAAAGTGAGTATGATTTCTGGTCATTCAGGTGTTGGAAAATCTTCATTAATAAATACTATAGCTCCTAGTTTAAATTTAAAAATAGCTGAAATTTCTACACAACACAAACAAGGTCAACACACTACTACTTTTGCTGAAATGTTTGCTCTTCCATTTGGCGGATATATTATTGACACTCCTGGAATTAAGGGTTTTGGAGTTGTAGATTTTAAACAACAGGAAATTGGAGATTATTTTCGTGAATTTTTTGTCTTAAAAAATAAATGTAAATTCAACAACTGTTTACATGTTAATGAGCCAAATTGTGCAGTTAAAGAGGCTTTAGAAAAAGGAAATATTGCTCCATCCAGATATAAAAGTTACCTCCAATTGCTTGCCGGCGAAGATGAAAATTACAGAATAAATATTTATGAGTAATTTTTTTAAATATTTTTAGGGTTTTATAACAAATGTCATTTTTTATTTCATTTTTTTTCTTTTTTTTTGAAAAACCAAAATATCTCTCCCAAATTTACATTTGATTTAAATATCAATATTATATAAATGAAAACAATATTACAAAGAGTTGAGTATGCTTCTGTTCTAGTTAATGGAAAAGCTGTAAGTAAAATATCAAACGGAATACTAATTTTATTGGGTATTACTAATGAAGATACAAAAGAAGACATTGTATGGCTATCCAAAAAAATAGCAAATCTCCGCATTTTTGATGATGAAAATTCTGTAATGAATAAATCTCTTATTGATATAAATGGAGATGCTATAATTGTAAGTCAATTTACATTAATGGCAAGTACAAAAAAAGGAAACCGACCATCATACATAAAAGCGGCAAAACCTGAAATTGCTATTCCTATTTATAATGATTTTGTGCAACAATTTGAAATTGATTTAGGCAAAAAAGTTGGTACTGGTATTTTTGGAGCTGAAATGAAAATTGAACTCTTAAATGATGGTCCTGTTACTATAATAATTGACACAAAAAATAAATACTAAAATATAAATTATTCCGTTTTATAAAAAATATAATTGCATGAAAAGGATCTATATTACCCTCACTCTATTACTATTTCAATTTTCACTATTATTTTCTCAAGATTTCCAATTGAGTTATCTATCAATACCAGACAGTTTAAAAACCAATGCTAATGCTGTAATTAGG
>JAUWLK010000107.1 GCA_030613745.1 Flavobacteriaceae bacterium
AATACCAAATGTTTTTAGAAAATTAGGAATCAAATTGGAAAAAAAAGGAGACGACATCTACATTCCTATTCAAGATACTTATGAAATACAAGGTTCTTTAGATGACTCTATTTTAACTGTCTCTGATGCACCTTGGCCTGGTTTTACTCCTGATTTGTTAAGTATTGTTTTAGTAGTTGCTACCCAATCCAAAGGAACTGTTTTGATTCATCAAAAAATGTTTGAAAGCCGTTTATTTTTTGTAGATAAGTTAATTGACATGGGTGCAAAAGTAATATTATGTGATCCTCATAGAGCAACTGTTATAGGTTTAAATCATGAGTTTAGTTTACGAGCAACAACTATGAGCTCTCCTGATATTAGAGCAGGTATTTCATTATTAATCGCTGCACTTTCAGCAAAAGGTACCAGTACTATTCACAATATTGAACAAATTGATAGGGGTTATGAAAGAATAGATGAAAGATTAAGATCTATTGGTGCTAAAATTGAAAGAATTGAAGATGGTTTTTAAATAAAAAAGTCTTCGAGGTCTATCATAATGTAACCGCTGATTAGTAATCCCTTAAAGGGATATAAAAAAATCAAATTTTTTTAATATTTTGTGACAATATGACACAAATATACTCTTGGCAAGTAATTTGTTTAAGAAGTGTAAATAGATAAAAATGATTTAAAATGAGTAAAAAAGAAAATAAAGATATTGAAAATAACCTTCAAGATCAGGAATTTGAAAGTGAAATTATTGAAAATGATGAAGTTGAAAATGAAACGGATGAGCTGAAAGGAGAATTAGTAAAAGAAAAAGATAATTTTTTACGCTTATTTGCAGAGTTTGAAAATTATAAAAAAAGGACATCTAAAGAACGAATTGAATTATTTAGTACGGCTAATAAAGAATTAATGACTGTTCTATTACCAATTTTAGATGATTTTGAGCGTGGATTAAAAGAAATTGAAAAATCATCAGACAAAGTTTTACTTGATGGAATGCAGTTGATTTATAATAAATTCAAAAATACTTTAGCTCAAAAGGGATTAATATCAATTGATGTGAAACAAGGAGATGTATTTGATGCCGAAGTTCATGAAGCAATTTCTCAAATCCCTGCACCATCAAAAAAGCTAAAAGGTAAAATTATTGACACAGTTGAAAAAGGTTATAAACTTGGTGAAACTATTATTCGTTTCCCTAAAGTAGTTATAGGAAATTAAGTATAGATTATGAAAAAAGATTATTATGAAATTCTTGGCATTAATAAAAATGCTACTGCTAGTGAAATAAAAAAAGCTTATCGTAAAAAAGCTGTTCAGAATCATCCTGATAAAAATCCTGGAGATAAATCTGCTGAAGAAAGATTTAAACAAGCTGCTGAAGCATATGAAATACTTAGTAATGATGATAAAAAAGCTCGTTATGATCAGTATGGTCATGCTGCTTTTGAAAATGGAGGAGCCGGAGGAGGATTTGGAGGTAGTATGAATATGGAAGATATCTTTAGTCAATTTGGTGATATTTTTGGTGGTCATTTTGGTGGAGGAAGTTTTGGAGGTTTTGGTGGTAGATCAAGACAAGCTAGAGTTAAGGGGAGTAATCTTAGAATAAGAGTAAAACTCGATTTAAAAGATATTTTAAATGGTGTTGATAAAAAGGTTAAAGTTAAGCGTTTAGTCAAAGCTGAAGGGGTAACTTATAAAACTTGTACTACTTGTAATGGTCAAGGTAGTGTTACAAGAATTAGTAATACTATTTTAGGTAGAATGCAAACTGCTACTACTTGTCCTACTTGTAGAGGTGCTGGAGAAATGATTGATCACAGACCAAAGGGATCAGATGCCCAAGGAATGATTCACAAAGAAGAAACTGTTAAAATTGAAATTCCTTCCGGTGTAACAGATGGAGTACAATTAAGAGTATCCGGTAAAGGAAATGAAGCTCCTGGTAATAACGGTATACCTGGTGATATTCATGTTGTTATTCAAGAAATACCTCATGAAAATTTAAAACGTGAGGGAAGTAATTTACATCATGATTTATATATTAGTTTTCCTGAAGCTGCATTAGGAACAAGTAAAGAAATTGATACTTTAACAGGAAAAGTAAGAATTAAAATTGAAGAAGGAACCCAATCAGGTAAAATTTTACGCTTGCGAGGAAAAGGAATAGAAAGTATAGAAAGCTACGGAAAAGGAGATATATTAGTACATGTGAATGTTTGGACTCCTAAAAAATTATCAAAAGAACAAAAAGAGTTTTTTAAGAAGGTAAAAGATGATGAAAACTTTAAGCCAAAACCTTCAAATTCTGAAAAATCATTTTTTGAAAAAGTAAAAGATATGTTTTCATAACAAGACAAATATCAATTTATTAGAAAATAATTGTTAAATAATTTTGATTGTTAATAAAAATTATTCCTATATTTGTCTCACTGGATTTTAAAAATTCAGTAACTTTTTCTTTTTCATAGCAATTTTCCCACTCTTACTTTAGGGTGGGTTTTTTATTTCATTTTTCCAATTTTTAATTAATTACTTAATATTTTAAAAATATTTTATTAAATATGTGGAATTATTCATTTTAAATTGTATTTTTACAATTCAATTATATTACTTTTATTAGTAATATTCTTTTTCATAGCAATTTTCCCACTTTTGTTCTCAAGAGTGGGATTTTTTTTTGAATAATTTAAGCCGTAAATTTGCAAAAAAGTAAACCGTCTTATCGCCATGCTAAAACATGGAGGAAAGTCCGGACACCAAAGAGTAGCATAGCGGATAACATCCGTCATTCCGCTTTTAGCGGGATAGGACAAGTGCAACAGAAAGCAAGTACAGTTAGGCTGTAGTGAAACCAGGTAAACTCTATGCGGTGCAATGCTACGTATATTGAAGTTTGAGAACTACTCGTTCGATTTCAAGGGGTAAGCAGCTAAAGTTGTAAAGTAATTTATGACTTAGATAAATGATAAGAATCTACCATTTGGTATGATACAGAATCCGGCTTATAGGTTTACTTTTTCTTTTATCAAATATGTAAATAAACCTCTAATATTTCATAAAAATATATTAAATAGTAAAATATACTAAATATTATTGATAAATATTTAATAAAAATTAATATTATTGAATATATTATAATATAAACTGCAAATTTTGTAATTTTGGATTATTAAAAATTATTCACATTAAATAAATTATTATGGCTTTTGATATTGATATGATAAAAAAGGTTTACAGTAGGATGGTAAGCCGTGTTGATACTGCAAAAAAAATTGTTGGAAAACCTCTCACCTTATCTGAAAAAATTCTTTATAACCATCTTTGGAATGGTAGTGCAACTCAAAGTTTTAAAAGAGGAGTAGATTATGTTGATTTTGCACCAGATAGAGTAGCATGTCAAGATGCAACAGCTCAAATGGCATTATTGCAATTTATGCAAGCTGGTAAGAAAAAAGTGGCAGTACCTACAACTGTGCATTGTGATCATTTAATTCAAGCAAGAATTGGAGCAGATAAAGATTTACAAGAAGCTATAAACAACAGTAGTGAAGTTTTTAATTTTTTAGGTTCTGTTTCAAACAAATACGGAATTGGTTTTTGGAAGCCCGGTGCAGGAATTATTCATCAAGTAGTATTAGAAAATTACGCTTTTCCAGGAGGAATGATGATTGGTACGGATTCACATACAGTAAATGCTGGTGGATTGGGAATGGTAGCAATTGGAGTTGGTGGAGCTGATGCTGTTGATGTAATGGCTGGAATGCCGTGGGAATTGAAATTTCCTAAATTAATAGGTGTAAAATTAATAGGTAAATTAAGTGGTTGGACTGCACCAAAAGACGTTATATTAAAAGTTGCAGGAATTTTAACTGCAAAAGGAGGAACAGATTGTATCGTTGAATATTTTGGAGAAGGTGCTATTTCAATTTCAGCAACAGGAAAAGGAACTATTTGTAATATGGGAGCCGAAATTGGCGCAACTACTTCAACTTTTGGTTATGATGATTCAATTGAAAGATATTTAAGAGCAACTAACAGAGATGAAGTTGCAGATGAAGCAAATAAAATTAGAGATTATCTTACAGGAGATGATGAAGTATATGCAAATCCTGAAAAATATTTTGACCAGGTAATTGAAATAAATTTATCGGAATTAAAACCACATTTAAATGGTCCGTTTACACCAGATTTAGCAACTCCTGTTGGAGAAATGCATGTTAAAGCTATAAAAAATGGTTGGCCTTTAGATGTTGAATGGGGGTTAATAGGTTCTTGTACCAATTCATCTTATGAAGATTTATCAAGAGCAGCTTCTATTGCTAAGCAAGCAGTTGATAAAGGATTGGTTGCTAAAGCTGAATTTGGAATTAACCCAGGCTCTGAGCAAGTTCGTTATACCGCAGAAAGAGATGGTTTGTTAGATATTTTTGAAGATTTAGGTGCAACAATATTTACCAATGCTTGTGGACCATGTATTGGTCAATGGGCTAGAGAAGGAGCAGAAGATCAGAAAAAAAATACCATAGTACATTCTTTTAATAGAAATTTTTCGAAACGTGCAGATGGTAATCCAAATACACATGCTTTTGTTGGCTCACCTTCAATGGTTGCTGCAGTTGCAATTTCTGGTAAATTAGATTTTAATCCGATAACCGATAAATTAATTAATAAAAAAGGTGAGGAAGTAATGCTTGAAGAACCAACAGGATTTGAATTGCCACCAAGAGGATTTGATGTTAAAGATCCTGGATTTGTTGCGCCAATTGAAGACGGTTCTCGTATTGAAATATCAGTAAATCCTGATTCAAAAAGATTAGAATTATTAATTCCTTTTAAACCTATTAAAGGAAATATTGAAGGGGCAAAATTATTAATCAAAGCTTTTGGAAAATGTACAACTGACCATATTTCTATGGCAGGTCCTTGGTTGCGTTTTAGAGGTCATTTGGATAATATTTCAAATAATATGTTAATTGGTGCAGTAAATGCTTTTAACAAAGAAACCAATAAGGTTAAAAATCAATTAACTGGTGAATATGAAGCCGTACCGGATACAGCACGGGCATACAAAGTAGCCAATGTCCCATCTATAGTAGTTGGTGGACACAATTACGGTGAAGGTTCATCAAGAGAGCATGCAGCTATGGAGCCGCGCCATTTGGGAGTTGTTGCAGTAATTGTAAAATCATTTGCAAGAATACATGAAACAAATCTTAAAAAACAAGGTATGTTGGGCTTAACTTTTGTTAATGAAAATGATTATGATATCATTCAAGAAGATGATACATTTAACTTTGTTGATCTAAATGAATTTGCCCAAGGTAAACAATTGACATTAGAAATTGTTCATAATGATAAATCCAAAGATGTAATTAAATTAGATCATACTTATAATGAAGGTCAGATAGAATGGTTTAAGGAAGGTTCTGCTTTAAATTTAATTAAAAAAGAAAATGCTTAGTTTATAAAGTAATATTTATATTATAGAGAAAACTCCTCAATTTGAGGAGTTTTTTATTAAAATTATTTATAATTTACAAATTAACTATCAGCTGCCATCAAGAACATAGGTTTCATTTCAAACCTATGATAATGAGGTCTTAAACGCTTAATGTTATAATACTTATCAACATTTACAATCTTTTTTGAACTGGTAACTACATCTAAAGGAACATCATCATATCTTCCATTTTTCAATACTACAAGACGTCCATGAAAACCACCAAGAATTAAATCTAGAGCTAAATTTCCATAAGCCATAGGAACAATAGAGTCAACAGCATCTGGATCGCCTCCTCTAACAAGATACCCAAGTTTTTGGTTAATAATATTAATAGTTTTACCATTGTTGAATTTAGCTGTATGGCTTTTGATCTCTGCAGAGATCATATCGCCAACACCTCCTAATTTTGCATGACCAAACATATCTTTTTCAGAATCTTGAAATACCATATCACCACCTTTAAACAATGTTCCTTCAGAAGCTAGAACAACAGAATACTTACTAGGATTATTATTGCGATCTTGCACAAGTAATTCAGTAAGATGCTCAATATCAAAATTATATTCAGGTATAACACATCTATTTGCTGCACCTGCCATAGTTGGCAACATAGCAGTAAAACCAGCATACCTTCCAAATACTTCCATTACCAGTATTCTTTCATGTGATCCTGCAGATGTTCTAAGATTATTTGTCATCATTATTGTTCTAGTAACACAGGTACTAAATCCAATACAATAATCAGTACCCGGAACATCATTATCCATTGTTTTTGGTATTGCAACAACTTTTACGCCTTCTTTGTACATTCTAACTCCATAACTAAGTGTATCGTCACCTCCAATAGGAATTAAATAATCAACGCCTAACCATTCCAAATTTTTAATAATCTCAGGAGTTAGATCATTTATCTCTTTATTATATGTAGATTTTAAATGTTCGGGGACTTTATCTTTAGGCATGTGACTTGGTTTGGTTCTCGATGAGTGTAAAAAAGTACCACCTGTACGACCAGATTTGTTTACAATGTCATTAGTTAAAGGGATGTAATTTCTACTATTATCGTATTTTTCATCTCTTATAAGTTCAGTTATACCAGCCCAACCACGTCTTAAACCAATAACTTTATAACCTTCTCGATTTGCTCTGATTGTTATTGCACGAATAGCCGGGTTAAGTCCCGGTACATCACCACCACCAGTTAATATTGCAATAGTTCCTTTAATTTTTCTTGTATTTGCCATTTAATAAATTGTTTTGGAAATTAATTTTCTATTAATAAGTTTTATCGATGATATATCTTAACAATCCATTTTTCTTATGGGTTGATATGTATTATTTTTTGAATCGAAATAAACCATTGTAAATTTATAAAAAACATAATTAGTAATTCATTAAATTTGCAATAAATTAAAAATTACAATGAATTTTATTAAAAAGAATTTATCCAATATATTATTTTTTGGTTTTATAGTGTTTTTATTTACACCTTATGGATTACCTGTAAGGGCCACACTTACTAGGGGTGTCTCTTATATAACTACCCGAATTTTTAGCATGGAAATTGATGAAGATGAAAGGAAAGAGTTAAGTTCATTTGATTGGAAATTAGTAAATCAAAAAGGAGAGCTTATTAATTTAGATACTTTTAAAGGAAAAGTTATTTTTATTAATTTTTGGGCTACTTGGTGTCCACCTTGTATTGCTGAAATGCCTAGTTTACAAGACTTATATGAAGATTATGAAGAAGATGTAGTTTTTCTTTTTGTTGCAGATGATAAAAAGGATAAAGTTGAGAAGTTTATTGAAAATAAAAAATACACAATTCCAGTTTACTTTCAAGCTTCAGAAAGACCTCTTGAGATTCAATCTAATTCTTTACCAACTACTTACATTTTAAATACAGAAGGAAAAATTGTTGTTGATAAAACAGGAGCTGCTGATTGGAATAGTAAAAGAGTAAGAGATTTATTAGATGAATTATTACAATAAAAAAAAAGAGTGAATAAATCACCCTTTTAAATTTAAATTATAATAAATTTTATTGTTAAGATTTAACAATTCTTATAGGTAATAAGTATAATTCACCTTCTTTTTTTATTTTGTGACTTACTTTTTTGTAATTTATTTTACCTTTAATATATGCTTCAGCTCGTTGATTTGATGAATTTACAGAAAGAACTATTACTTCTCCATTTGAGTTTACAGTAAATAATACTTCGGCTGTACAAACATTCTTATCCAATTCAAAGGTGCATTCTGAGCCTATAAGTTCTACTAATTCTGCTCTTAGAGCTGTATTTGGTTTAACGGGTCCTGTAATTGCTGCTGTGGCTTGAATTGTAAAAAGTGCAAAGGCTACAATAAATAATGATAATTTTTTCATGGTAATATAATTTAGATTAGACAAATAGATTAGACATATATATAAAGGACGAAACATTTAAACTAATTGTTACACTATTTTAAGTTAAAACTTTCTGAATTAAGAAATATTTAACTATAATTAAATATATATTATGATATGGTTAAGAAACACTTAACATTATTATTATATTATTGATAATTGGTATGATTAATTAGCAAATTAAAATTATAAACAGAAATAATATAAAAATTTATAAATAAAAAAGGTGTTTAAATTTTAATTTAAACACCTTTTAAAATTAGAGTTTGTTTTTATGATTTTTTTATATATAACGGTAATAAAAATAGCTCACCTTCTTTTTTTATTTTATAGTTTACTGTTTTATAATTTAATTTATTTTTAATAATTGTTTCCACATTTTCATTTGTAGTATTTGCTGAAATAATTATTAATTCACCTTTTGAATTTATGGTGAACATAACTTCAACAGCAATATCGTTTTTAATAAAATTAAACGAGTTATCATTTTTTAATAATTTTACTATTTCAGTTCTTAAACTTTCATTTGGCTTAACTGGTTTTTCTGCAGCAGAAATATTTAATGTAAATAAAGCAATTGCAACAATAATTAATTTTTTCATAATATATAATTTAGATTAGACATTTGCTTAGAAGACGCAATGAAAGCAATAATTGTTACATAAAACAATAAATTTTAAGATTAATTTAACTTAAACGAATACAAAATGGATACTTGATAAGAACACTTTAACAGTTTTGACAATCAATTTGATTTAGTATTTTTAAAATAATACCACAACCCTTTTTTATTTCAAAATTTGTGATTGTGAGTGGAGGACTTATTCTTATGGATTTAGGCTCAAATAGTAACCAAAAAAGCAATAA
>JAUWLK010000063.1 GCA_030613745.1 Flavobacteriaceae bacterium
AATTGGAGTGCTCTTTACTTAGAAAATGAAAAAGCGAATAAACTTATACAAAATATTGAAGTTGATGCTGAGATTTTAACTCAAAAATTATTTACCGATTTAGATGAAAATGTGAACTTCACAACTTATCAATTTCATAAAAAATATTTAGTAAGTTCAATAAAATCAGGTATGGTTTTAATAGACCAAAATTATGCCCATCAACGTATTTTATATGAAGATTTATTGGTGAAGCTTACTATGGAAGATATTAGCAATCAACAACTTTTATTTCCTTTAAAAGTAAACTTAAACAAATCAGATATTGCAATCATTAACGATTTTAAAGTTGATTTAAAAAGTGCAGGGTTTTCTATTTCAAAAATTTTAGATGATTCAATAGTGTTGGAATCTATTCCTATTAGTATTTCTGAAAATGAAGTTGTTGGAGTTATAGAAGAACTCATTGAAAACTTTAAAAATGAAATACCTGAAAATAGTTTTAGCCAAATTGATATTATTGCAAAAAGTTTGGCAAAAAGTTTGGCTATAAAATCAGGAATAAATCTTACACATAAAGAGCAAGAAGATATTTTAAATAAATTATTTTTATGCAAAGAACCAAACTATTCACCATTTGGTAAAAAAGTATTTATTACATTGTCATTAGAAGAATTAGAAGAAAAGTTTAATTTATAAATTACCATGGGAAAAATTACTGATACTGTTAAACATTTGATCATTTTAAATGTTATTTTTTTTGCAGCTAGCTCTTTGTTAGGTGTTAATTTAGGTAATTGGCTTGCATTATACTTCCCTAAAAATGAACATTTTGGTATTTGGCAATTTATTAGTCATATGTTTATGCATGGTAGTTTTATGCATATACTTTTTAACATGTATGCCTTATGGGCTTTTGGATCTCCTTTAGAACAAATGTGGGGAAGAAATAAATTTATATTTTTCTATTTTTCTGCAGGAATCGGTGCAGGATTAATTTATACTGCAGTAAATTATTTTCAATTTAACAATATATTTGATGATCTTATAAATGCAGGTATTTCTAATACTGAAATTCAAACTTTATTAGAAACTGGAAGGTATAATACTGATATTTTAAATCAGATATCCGAAAAAAGATTAACTGATCTTTACCAAACTTATAATACACCGGCTGTTGGAGCTTCTGGTGCAATTTATGGTGTTTTAGTTGCATTTGGCATGTCGTTTCCCAATGCTAAACTGGCATTGATCTTTTTTCCGGTACCAGTTGCAGCCAAATATTTCATCCCTGTATTGATTGCTTTAGATTTATTTTCTGGAGTAACAGGATTTTCGCTTTTTGGCGGAGGAATTGCTCATTTTGCACATGTTGGCGGAGCACTAATAGGATTTATCATGATGCAATACTGGAAACGAACCCAATTTAATCGTTGGAATTAATTTAAATATTTTTACTAGTGGAAAATTGGTTTAACAACATAAAGTATAAATTTCAATCAGCTAATATTGTAGAAAAAATTATATATCTCAATATTGCTTTATTTGTATTGACTTACCTTTTTGAAACAATTTCTTTTCTAGTTGGTAGTGATAGTAATTTTATTACTAATTGGTTTGCTTTATCACCACATTTTGACTCTTTGATAACAAAACCATGGTCACTAATAAGTTATGGCTTTTTACATAGTGGCTTTTTACATATATTATTCAACCTAATATTTTTATTTTATTTTGGAAATATATTTTTAGATTTTTTTAATAAAAAACAATTTTTAACTTATTTCTTACTAGGTATAATTTTTGGTGGTGTGATTTTTTTACTCAGTTATAATTATTTTCCTGCATTAAAAACTGAAGAAGTATATTTAGTGGGTGCATCGGCAGGTGTAACAGCTATTCTGGTAGGTATTGCAAGTCATATCCCACAATATAATATAAGATTTAGATTTATTGGAAATATTAAATTATTGTATATTGCTATTGCTATTGTGGCCATAGATCTTATTCAAATACCTAATGGAAATGCCGGTGGTCATTTAGCACATTTAGGGGGCGCAATGATAGGTTTTTCTTTAACAAGTTATTTTAATCAAGGATTAAATTTGATTGAGTGGTTAGAGAATTTGTTTTCACCTAAAAAAGAAAAGCCTCTTAAAACAGTATATAAAAAAAATAAGTCCACAATATCAAAAGATAAGAATTCTATTGCCCATCAAAAAAAGATTGATGCTATTTTAGATAAGATCAGTAAATCAGGCTATGAAACATTGACAAAACAAGAAAAAGATTTTTTGTTCAAAGCCGGTAAAAAATAACTAACAAAAATTTAATCCATTGAAAAATTTGTCTTTTTTTAATAAAATAGTTTTTTTCATCAATAATGTATTTGCATTATTGTTTTTGGCATCATTTGCATTACCATATATTTCTCCTAAAACTTTCCCATCATTATCTGTTTTAAGTTTGGCTGTTCCTTTATTAATATTTATTCACATACTTTTTGTAATATATTGGTGGTTATCAGGTGTTAAAAAACAATTTTTACTTTCAGGCTTGTGTGTTTTTTTAGCCATTGTTTTTTCTTATTTTCCTTACAAATTCAATGGAAAAAATGTTATTAGTGGCAGTAGTTTTTCAGTGATGAACTATAATGTAAGACTTTTTAATCGCTACCAATGGATTGATGATAAAAAAATTCCTTTTAAAATTTCTGAATTTATAAAACAAAACAATCCTGATTTATTAGCCATTCAAGAATATTATCCATCAAAAGAAATATATATAGATTATCCCTATGAATATATAGAATTAAAAGGTGGAAAAAATGATTTCGGACAAGCAATTTTTTCAAAATATAAAATTGTAAACAAAGGATCATTAAATTTTAAAAGCTCTTCAAATAATGCTATTTTTATCGATATTATTAAAAATAGCGATACAATAAGAATTTATAATTTGCATTTAGAGTCTTTTGGAATCAAACCTAAAAATGTTGATCTTGTTGATTTAGATCAAAAAAATTCCAAAAAATTAATACAAAGACTTACAACTTCATTCACCAAACAACAATCACAAGTCGAACTATTTAATAATCATATAAAAAATTGCAAACATAAAGTGGTGATTTGTGGTGATTTTAATAATACAGCTTATTCCTGGGCTTACCACACTGTTAAAAATAATTTAAAAGACACTTATTTGGAAGCCGGAAAAGGCTTTGGTAAAACTTATTCCTTTAACAGATATCCTTTAAGAATAGATTTTATACTGGTTGACAATAAATACACAGTAAATCAACATCAAAATTTTGATGTGCAACTTTCTGATCACGAACCAATTCTAGCGAAATTGAGTTTTTAGATTTTGGCGGCAATAGGCAATAGGCAATAGGCAATAGGCAAAATACTTTTTTCTTCTTACTACTTTCTCCTTTTTACTTTTTACTTTAAAAACCCATAATCTCTTTACACTTTACAGATTCTCAACTGATATTCATTATACCATAATGTTCTGCCTTTTTCTCTTGCAACTGAATGTTCAACATTGTTTTTCCAATTAATTATTGCTTCAACACTCTTCCAATAAGAAACAGTAATTCCCAATTCATTTCTGGCAGATTCAATTCCTAAATAGCCATCTTGTTGTTTGGCTAATTCTTCCATTTTCAGCGATGTATCTTCGTATCCATCATCAAAATCAGTTCGTAAAGTAGTAAATATCACTGCATAATAAGGAGGTTTTGGTGTTTTGGCTATCATAATTTTGTCGTATTTTTGCAAACTCTAAATATACACCAATGCAAACACTTAAAAAAGTTGCTTTTTACACTTTGGGTTGTAAACTAAATTTTTCTGAAACTTCTACTATTGCCAGAAGTTTTCAAAATAAAAATTTTGAAAGAGTAGGCTTTGATGAGAAAGCAGATATTTATGTTATCAATACCTGCTCAGTAACTGACAATGCTGATAAACGATTTAAAACTATTGTAAAATCAGCCTTAAAACAAAATGAAAATGCTTTTTTAATTGCTATTGGATGTTATGCACAATTAAAACCTGAAGAATTGGCGAAAGTTGATGGTGTTGACTTGGTTTTGGGTGCTACCGAAAAATTTAAAGTTACCGATTATATAAACGACTTAACTAAGAATCAAATAGGTGAAATACATTCATGTGAAATTGATAAAGCTGATTTTTATGTAGGCTCCTACTCTATAGGTGATAGAACTAGAGCTTTTTTAAAGGTTCAAGATGGCTGTGATTACAAATGTACTTACTGTACTATCCCTCTAGCCAGAGGTATTTCACGTAGTGACACTCTTGAAAATGTCATTCAAAATGCTAAAGAAATTTCTAAAAGAGGTATCAAAGAAATTGTGTTAACAGGAGTTAATATAGGTGATTATGGCAAAGGTGAATTTGGAAATAAAAAACACAATCATACTTTTTTCGATCTGGTAAAAGCATTAGATGAAGTAGAAGGAATTCAGCGATTACGAATTTCATCAATTGAACCAAATCTTTTAAAAAATAAAACCATCAAATTTATAGCTCAGTCTAATAGTTTTGTCCCTCATTTTCATATTCCACTTCAAAGCGGAAACAATGAACTTTTAAAATTAATGAAACGTCGTTATCAAAAAGAACTTTATACTGAAAGAGTAAATCACATAAAAAACATTATGCCAAATGCTTGTATTGGGGTTGATGTAATTGTTGGTTTTCCTGGTGAAACCGATGGATTATTTTTAGAAACCTATAATTTTTTAAATGAATTGGATATTTCTTATTTACACGTTTTTACATATTCTGAACGTCCAAATACTGAGGCAATTAAAATGAAAAATGCTGTACCACAAAATGTGCGAAATAAACGCAGTAAAATGTTGCGTGGATTATCGGTTAAAAAACGTAGAGCATTTTACGAAAGTCAGATAGGAAACGAATTATCTGTACTTTTTGAAGGTGAAAATAAAGATGGTTTTATACATGGTTTTACTGAAAACTATGTCAAAGTAAAATCTCCATGGAATCCGAATTTAGTAAATACCATTCACCCAATAAAACTAAGTCAAATCTATGAAGATGGCTTGGTAAAATTTAACTGGATAAAAGAAAATATTTTAGCTTAATTTTTAATCATGGACTCCTATTACACTTTTGCCATATTAGTATTTACCTCTTTTTTTACGTTGATTAATCCATTGGGAACTATGCCAATTTTTATGTCAATGACCAAATCTTTAAGTGTTGAAAAAAGAAAAAATACTGCTAAAAAAGCTAGTATTGTAGCATTTTTTACCATAATAGCATTTGCGTTTTCTGGTCAAATTTTATTTAAATTTTTTGGTATATCAGTAAATAGTTTTCGAATAGTTGGAGGTGTTATATTTTTTGCCATGGGCTGGGATATGTTACAAGCTAGATTAGGACATATAAAACATACTGATGATGAAGACAAAATTGATGCCTATGTTGATGACATTTCAATAACTCCACTTGCAATTCCTATGATTTGCGGACCTGGTGCTATTACAAATGCGATAATTTTAATGGAAGAATCAGAAACTGTTATTAAAAAAGTAATTTTAATCTCGGTTATTTTTTTAGTTTTACTATTAACCTATTTAATTTTAATGGGAGCGAGTAAAATAACTGACAAATTAGGTGAAACCGGCAATAAAGTTATGATGAGATTAATGGGATTAATTGTTATGGTAATTGCTGTTGAATTTTTCTTTAGTGGATTAAAACCTATTGTAATTTCAATATTAAATGGCTAATAAAAAACATATTTATTTTGTACCGGGTCTAGCTGCAAGTCCAAAAATTTTTGAATTCATCCGCTTACCAAATGAAAAGTATGAATTTCATTTTTTAAAGTGGATAATTCCTGAATCTGTTGATGAAAGTTTAGAAAACTATGTCAAAAGATTAAGTCAATCTATAAAACATAAAAACCCTATTTTAATTGGTGTCTCATTTGGTGGATTTATAGTACAAGAAATGATTAATTATATTGATCCTGATAAAATAATTGTAATTTCAAGTATAAAAAGTCAAAGTGAAATCCCTAAAAGATTAAAATTTCTCAAAATAACAAAAGTTTATAAATTAATTCCCACAAAAAGAATTGCAAAAGTTGATGACTTTTCAAAATATGGATTTAATGAAACAAGTAAAAAAAAGATTAAATTTTATAACAAATATTTAGCTGTAAAAAATGAAAAATACTTAGATTGGGCTTTTTATAACGTTTTGCATTGGATACCAACAAACAACCATCAAAACATTATACACATCCACGGAAGTGAAGACGGTGTTTTCCCGTTAAAATACATAAAAAACAGTATTATTATTGAAGGAGGAACACATGCTATGATAATTACAAAAGCAAAGAAAATTAATTCTATCCTTCAGGAAATAATTTAATATATTATAAATATGATTATTGAAAAAACATATATTAAAGATTTGATTTTAATAACTCCAAATGTTTTTACTGATGAAAGGGGTTATTTTATGGAATTTTACAATCAAAAAAAAATTGAAAAAGTAATTAAAACTCAGTTTGTACAAGATAATGAGTCATTATCTAACAAAGATGTTTTAAGAGGCTTACATTTTCAAAAACCTCCATACTCGCAAGCTAAGTTAATAAGAGTAGTTTCCGGTAGTATATTAGATGTTGCCGTTGATTTACGCAAAGATTCTGAAACGTTTGGCAAGCATTTTAAACATGTACTAAGTGGTGAAAACAAAAAGCAACTATATATACCCAAAGGATTTGCTCATGGTTTTTTATGTTTAGAAAATAATACCATAATCAATTACAAATGTTCAAATTTTTATCATGCGCAAAGTGAAGTTTCTATACGTTGGGATGATACAGATTTAAACATTGATTGGGAAATTGAAAATCCAATTTTAGCAGAAAAAGACAAATTAGCCGAAAATTTTATTACATTTGAAAATCCCTTTTAATTTTTAAAATATTTTCATCATGACTAAGGCTCCCCGTTTTATAATATTATTAAGTATTATTATAGTTGGTGTATTTTTTATCAACGCAGATAAATTTACTGATAATGAAAATCTGAAAATTGTTACTGACCCTACTAAAGGAACTAGCGATACTTATCAAATTAAGGCTTTAAAAATTCCTGAAAATTTATATTTTGCAGGAGAGAAAGTCCCAGCTAAAAAAACAGATATTAAAGAGAGGATTGATCGTGAATTACTGGTAAACACTTACTGGCAATCTAACGGATTATTGTTTTTAAAACGATCTAACAAATACTTTCCAATTATTGAACCAATTTTAAAAGAGTACGGTATACCTGATGATTTTAAATATTTGGCATTAATTGAAAGCGGATTACAAAATGTAACATCTCCTGCCGGAGCAAAAGGATTTTGGCAATTAATGCCTGCAACTGCTAAAGAATATGATTTAGAAGTTAACAAAAACGTTGATGAAAGGTATAATATTGAAAAATCAACAGTTGCTGCCTGTAAATATTTATTAGAAGCCAAAGAAATTTTTGGTAATTGGACCCTTTCTGCTGCTGCCTACAATGCAGGAAAAAATGGAATAGCAAAAAAAATTGCAGAACAAAAAGTTGACGATTATTACGATTTACTATTAAATGATGAAACAGCACGTTATTTACCAAGAATTGTTGCTGTAAAAGAAATTTTAACCCACCCTAACAGGTATGGATTTATTTTTGATAAAGATGATTTGTACAACAATATAAATACAAGAACTATTAAAGTTGATACAGTTATTTCAAATTTAGCATCATTTGCTTTAAATCAAAATATTAATTATAAAATATTAAAAATCCATAATCCTTGGTTACGTGAAAATAAATTGAATAATAAATCAAGAAAATTGTATGAAATTAAGTTACCTAATTAATCTAAGTTTTTCTTTAAATTAGATTAAAAGCAGTTAAACATGAAGTTCAAACGAATCATTAAAATATTTTTAATTTCATCTATAGTTTTAATTAACATAAGTTGCGACCAAATTTCAAAAGATGTTGCTCGAAGAAAAATAAATACCCACGAAATAATCAATGTCGTAAAAGATAATTTTATTTTGACTAAAGTTGAAAATACTGGAGCAGCATTAAGCTTAGGTGAAAATTTAAATCCCACATTAAAAATAGTATTTCTTCAAATATTTCCTTTAATAGCACTTTTGTTTTTATTTCGAATGATAATTATTAAAAATAACTTTTCTAAAATGACTATTCTCGGATTTAGTTTTATCGTTGGTGGTGGAATTGGCAATATTTATGATAGATTTTTATACGGTTCGGTAACTGATTTTATGTATATCAAACTAGGTTTTTTTAATACTGCTGTATTTAATATGGCTGATGTTTCTGTTGTTATTGGAACTATTTTTATTTTTTTAAATATGGTCACAACCAGCAAAGAAAATAATCTTAAAACTAGTTTATAAGAATTTACAATTCAGCTTTTACTTTTTCATACTCTAAAATAATTTCTTCAACAATTTCAGCAGCTGGTTTAATTTGATGAATCAATCCCGCAATTTGTCCGATTTCTAATTCACCATCTTCTAAATCACCTTCAAACATACCTTTTTTTGCTCTGGCTCTTCCCAATAGTTCTTTAAGTTGCTCAATTGATGGATTTTGTTGATACAAATCTTGCACTTGTCGGTAAAATTTATTCTTAATTAATCTAACTGGAATTAACTCTTTTAAAGTTAAATCTGTACCACCATCTTCAGTTTTTACAACTGAATTTTTAAAATTAATATGTGCCGAAGATTCTTCACTTGCAACAAATCTACTTCCTATTTGAACGCCATCAGCACCTAAAACCATAGCAGCCAACATCCCTCTACCAGATGCAATTCCACCAGCTGCAATAATTGGAATATTAATTTTTTCTTTTACCATAGGTATTAAAGTAAATGTTGTTGTTTCTTCTTTTCCATTGTGACCACCTGCTTCAAATCCTTCTGCAACAACAGCATCTACACCAGCTTCTTGTGATTTTAAAGCAAATTTTACACTACTAACTACATGCACGACTGTTATTCCATTGTCTTTTAAAAAGGAAGTATATAATTTCGGATTTCCAGCTGAAGTAAATACAATTTTTACTTTCTCATCAATTATTATTTGTAGAATTTGATCCAAATCGGGATAAAAAAGAGGGATATTTACACCAAAAGGTTTATTAGTAGCTTTTTTACATTTTTGGATATGCTCTCGCAAAACATCAGGATACATGGAGCCTGCTCCTATTAATCCTAAACCACCGGCATTACTAACTGCAGATGCTAATTTATAACCACTTACCCAAATCATTCCAGCTTGTATTATTGGATATTTTATATTAAAAAGTTTGGTGATTTTGTTTTGCATAATTGATTTTTCTGATCTAGAACAAAAATAAAACAATATATTTTATTTCAAACATAACCCTTTACTCCTTTTCTAAGATGCTAACATTATATATAATTTTTTTATTAAATTTAAAAATTACTAATAAAATTTTCAAAAATGAATCAAACTGAAGAAACTCTGGATCCTAAAAACTGGAATGAAACCAAAGAATTGGCACATAAAATGGTAGATGATGCTATTGATTATTTACAGACTGTTAGAGATCGCCCAGTTTGGCAAGAAATGCCAAATGCTGTTGAAAAAGTATTTCAAACTCCTTTACCGAAAGATCCGACTGATTTAGAAAAAGTATATCAAAAATTTATGAAAAATGGCTATCCCTATCAAATGGGAAATATTCATCCTCGCTTTTGGATGTGGTATATGGGTTCCAGTAATTTTACTGGAGCTATGGGTGATTTCATGGCCGCAATAATAGGCTCCAATCTTGGTGGTGGTAATCATGCTGCTGCAAGAATTGATGACCAGGTTGTTGATTGGTGCAGACAAATGGTTGGTTTTCCCAAAACTGCCAGTGGCACTTTAGTAAGTGGTGGGTCTATGGCAAATATAATTTCATTAACAGTTGCCAGAAATGTTATGGCCGATGTTGATATTAGAAAAAAAGGTGTTGGTGCTATTACCAAACCATTAAGATTTTATAGTTCTGACCAAGTACATGGATGTCATCAAAAAGGGTTAGAAATATTAGGCTTAGGAAATGAAGCATTGCATAAAGTCAAATCCAATAACAACTTCGAAGTAGATATTGATGCATTGAAAGAAGCTATAAAAAAAGATAAAGAAGCAGGTTACCAACCAGCATGCATCATTGCAAATGCCGGAACTGTAAACACAGGTTCAATAGATGATATTAAAGCTATTGCTGAAATATGTAAAAAAGAAAAAATATGGTTCCATGTAGATGGTTGTATTGGGGCTTTGATAGCAATTGCACCAAAATATAAGCATCTGGTTTCGGGTATAGAATTGGCAGATTCTATTGCATTAGACCCCCATAAATGGTTACATGCACCTTTTGAAGTCGGTTGTGCAATAATTAGAAATAAACAAGATCATTTCAATTCTTTTGCAACTTCTGCTGAATATTTAGAAGGTACAAAAAAAGGAATTCCAGCTGCCAAATGGCTTCACAATTATAGTATGCAAATTTCCCGTGGATTTAGAGCTTTAAAAGTTTGGATGTCTATTCAGGAACATGGAATAGATAAATTTGGAAGATTGATCGATCAAAATATAGAACAGGCTTTATATTTAACCAAATTAATTCAAAAAAATAGTAAACTGGAACTTGTAGCTCCGACAAAAATAAATATTGTAAGTTTTCGATTTATTTCGGATACTAAATCGGATGAAGAATTAAAAAAGATCAATATGGAGATCATGTTACAATTACAGGAAACAGGTATTGCTGCAATATCAGATACAACGGTACACGAAAAACACTGTTTAAGAGTCGCTATATGTAATTACCGAACTATTAAATCAGATCTAGACCTTTTGGTTGAACAAGTTGTTCAAATTGGAAATACCAAAATTAATGATCAAAACCCAAAATAATTGTCTAAAAATCATTTTATAAAAACTATAATATATACTGGTTTAGCTTTAATTGCTTTTGCAGCTAACTCTGTTTTAGCCAGACTGGCATTAGGTAACAATACTATTGATGCTTCTGGGTTTACTAGTATTCGCTTACTTGCTGGTGCATTTGTTCTTCTTACTATAATTCAATTCCGTAAAAACAAAACAGAACCTTTAACTAAAGGAAGTTGGTTTTCTGGTTTTATGCTTTTTATTTATGCTATCACATTTTCATATGCTTATTTATCATTAG
>JAUWLK010000184.1 GCA_030613745.1 Flavobacteriaceae bacterium
GGAACATCAATAGTAGAAATTGTTTCAAACTGTAATTCTGGCTGGAAAATGAATCCAGTAAAATCTAATGAATGGCTCGAAGAAAACATGTTGGCATATTTTCCTTTAGGAGATATAAAAAAATAAACTGGAAGACAAAAGTCAGATGCAAGAAAAAAGACGAAAGACGCAAGACTGACAAAAGTAAAGTGAAATGCAAAACAAATTAAACTAGAAGAAATGACTGAAGAAATAATTATTGCAGGATTTGGTGGACAAGGTGTTTTATCTATGGGTAAAATTTTAGCCTATTCAGGTATTATGCAAGATCAGGAAGTGAGTTGGATGCCATCATATGGACCTGAAATGCGTGGAGGAACTGCTAATGTTGCTGTTATTTTAAGTGATGATCGGATCAGTTCACCCATCTTGAATGAATTTGATACTGCTATTATTTTGAATCAACAGTCTATGGATAAATTTGAAAGTATGGTTAAACCTGGCGGTTTACTACTTTATGATCCTAATGGAATTACACACCATCCTGAGCGGAAAGATATTACTATTGCAACAATAGAAGGGGCAAAAGAAGCCTCTAACTTAAAAAACAAAAAAACCTTTAATATGGTGGTATTGGGTGCTTTCTTAAAAGTTCACCCTATTGTAAAAATGGATAATGTACACAAAGGTTTAGAAAAATCATTACCTGAAAGACATCACCATATGATCCCTCTTAATGAAGAAGCTATTAAAGTAGGTATGGACAAAGTCCAGATTATTCAAAATCTTAAAGAGCTTGTATAATCAATTTGAAATCAGGTATTATTTTAACGATTTATATATACTCAAATTTTTTAATCTTAATTTTATACAATAATTTACTACATTTGCTGTTTTAAATTAGCTTACCCCTTCAATTATTTTTAATATAAAAGCTTAAAATTTAATTTTTAAATTAATTTTTTAAATGGTAAAGAACATACTTTTGGTATTATTTGTAGGGTTTATTTCATTAACCAATATTTCTTGGAAATCTAGAGGTATTGATCCAGTTAAACCACATCTTAAAGAGTTTAGCAATTATTCTCAAGACTTATACAACAAACTAAACAGTACAAATCTAAACTTTGAAGTATTTAAATATGCTTTAAAAGGTTATATAAAATTGAAGTCTAATAATAAATTAAATAATTCTGAATATTTAACTATTATTGACATGAGTTTATCTTCAAATTCTGATCGTTTTTTTATTATTGATATGAAAAATAATAAAATTGATCATCAAAGTGTAGTTGCTCATGGTGCAAATACCGGATTAGAATTTGCTAAAAACTTTTCAAATACAATGAGTAGTCATAAAACCAGTTTGGGTTTTTATAGAACTGCTGAAACCTATTTTGGAAAACACGGTTTATCACTACGCTTAGATGGATTAGAATTCTCAAATAATAATGCACGTAAAAGAGCCATTGTTATTCATTCAGCCAAATACGTTAGTGATAAATTTATATTAAACAATGGCAGGCTTGGTAGAAGTTGGGGATGCCCCGCAATACCTGATAAAGATTACAAAGAAATTATTCAAAAAATAAAAAAGGGTAGTATTCTATTTATATATGCTCCTAATAAAAATTATTTAAACAAATCTAGTTTGGCAAGTAGTGATGTTAATATTTTTTTTAATAATCAAATTACCGCAGATCATTAATCCAATTTAAATAATATTTTTCTCACTTTTTCATCATACCCATAAATATCTTTGTAAAAAATAAGTCTGTTATTTGCGTTTACTGTACAAGTTATATATTGAATGTACAAAGGTAATTTCTTATTAAACATCATATTTTTCTCTTTTTTCTTATCAATATAAGCATACACGCTATCCAAAGTAAATAAATTATTATCAATATTTAATAAGGTATCAGCCAATTGTAATGCATTTTGCACTCTAATACAACCATGGCTATAAGCTCTAATATCACGATAAAAGTAGTATTTAGTTGGAGTATCGTGTAAGTAAATAGAATACTTATTATTAAATATAAATTTAACCAAACCCAATGCATTAGATGTGCCTCCTTTTTGACGAATGTAATAATGAAAATTTTTTTTATAAATTGTATCCCATTTGATACTGTCTAGAGAAATTCTTTTAAACTTATTTGAAAAAACTTCATAATTATTTCTTTCCATATAAGATGTATCTTTTTTTGCTTTAACTAATATTTCATTTACTGAAATACTTGTAGGCACATTCCAATACGGATAAGCAACTAAATAGTTTAGTTTACTGTAAACTTCAGGAGTTTTATTTCTTACTGTACCAACTACAACATTAGACCTAAATTGTAAAGTGTCATTTTTATAAAATTTTATAAAATAAGCAGGAATATTTACATATATAAAAGTCGGTTCCCAGGCTTTTTTCCAACGCCAACGTTCTAAACTAATTGCGGCGTTTTGATAATATTCTAACGGACTTATAGATAAAGCCATTGCTGTGTTTTTCCCAACTACACCATCATTAGTTAAACCATGATCTGTTTGAAATTTTTTTAAACCACTTATAAATTCTGAATCACTTGATCTTTTTAAAATATAACGATGATTTATTAAAGCTTCTTTAGCTTGTTTATATGTTTTTAAAGAATCTTCCTTATAATTAATAACATTTATTTTTTCTTTAGATAATTCGGCTAGCTTAATATATTTTTGTAAAGCATTTTGTAAATTTTTATATCCTTCATGCTGTGGTTGTAAAGCAAATAAATAATCAAAAATACTATCTTTCTCTACAGCAGTTGCATAATATTTTGGCAAATCAATTGTAAAAAGTTTTCTTTCAATCGTTGTTAAAGAATCAATATTTTCAATCTTTCCAAAATTTAAATGCTTTCCAAATAACATATAATTATCACTTAAAAAAAGTTCTAATAATGCAACTTCTTTATACATATTATCAAGTGATTTTACTTTCTTCAATCTTTTAATCAATTTTTGAAAATCATCAGATTTATAATCTTTAGAATCCAATCCAAAATAATTAGCATGATTAAAGATATTTAAAAGTGAATCACCCAAAGTATTCAAATGCAAAGAATCATTTACCCAAACGGCTTTATAATTGTTTTTTTGATAAAAATTTTCAATCCAATCTTTATTAAAAAAAATATTTTCTTTTAAAATTTCATTTAAATTTTTGGCTAAATAAGAATGTATTTCCTCTTGAGGTTGAGGTTGAATTTCTGGTATTATTATTTTCTCTTCTTCCGTTTTTAAAGAACAAGAATAAATAATACTAAAGATCAATAGAATGAGAAGAGGGTATTTCATCACAAGCATCTTTACAACATTCAGTAATAAAGATAAAAAAAAGCTACCATTTAGGTAGCTTTTTAGAAGTTAATTTATATAAAATTAATTATGTGCTATTATATCTGAATTTCCATCAGGGTCACCATTTACTGTTCCATCAGAACCTACATTCCCTAATAACAACAAACCACAAACGTGTGGAGCTGCCATTGATGTTCCACTAATTGTGTTATAACCTCCACTTTTCCAAGTAGATGATATAGATACACCTGGAGCACAAAACTCAATTGGCGGATTACCGTAATTTGAAAAATAAGCAAAATTATCATTAATATCCATTGCAGAAACTGTATAGATATTTGCGTGATTAGCTCTTGCAGGTGAATGATTATTGGCATCATCACTTTCGTTACCAGCAGCTAAAGCAAATTTCACACCTGAAGCAGCGGCATTTATTACAGCATCATCTAAAGCAGTTGAAACTCCACCACCTAAACTCATATTTGCCACATCACCATTTTGACCATTTGCAGCAACATAATCAACACCAGAAATAACACCAGATATTGAACCACTACCTCTTCGATCTAAAACTCTAACGGCAACTAAAGTAGCACCAGGAGCAACACCAATAACACCAATTTCATTATCTAATGCAGCAACTGTTCCAGCTACGTGTGTACCGTGTCCATTTTGATCGTCAGCATCACCTCTAACATAACTAACACTTCTAGCAACATCAACATTTAAATCAGGATGATCTAAATCAATACCTGAATCAATTATCCAGGCAGTTTCACCTCCATTATAAGTAGATCCACCACCAACACGAATAATACCCCAAGGAATTTCTTCAGCTGGAGCAGGTTTTACAGGCTTACCCTTATAAATTGTAATTGGAGATAAAGTAATCATGTAATCTTGCTCAACACTTTTTATGCGAGTATCTTTTTTTAATTCAGCCAATTGATTTTTTGATAATTTAGCAGTAAATCCATTTAAAGCATAACCAAAAGTATGCACAATATTTTCTTTAGAAAGTCCTACTTTAGAAAATGTGTTTGGTATTTCTGACTTTAACATAGTCATTTTATCATTATACTTTAAGTTTTTTATTGTTGTAGATTTTGCAGCATAATTTTTGTTAAAAACAACAACATATTGTCCTTCTATAGGAGTTGAAGTATATTTAGCTACTGATGCTTTTTCTTGTACAGATTGCAAATCTATATCGCCACTTTCAGTATTACAACTAACTGTTAATAATAAGATTGATACTACAAATAGGGAGAGAAATTTGAAAATTAATTTTGTTTTTTTCATTTAAGTAATTTTTATTTATTTGTTAATATTAATTTAAAATTCTAACTAATATACATTTTTTTTTGAAAAAACTAATTTATTGATACTAAAGCGACTAATTTTTCTACTAATTTACAAATATGATATTGTTTATCAATAAATACACTATGCTGTTTCCAGACAAGAAAAAAGTACAAATATTTATTCAATACAAAACAGATAATCAACGTTTTATATTAAAATATAACTTATTGAAAATCTTTATAGTTTGAAATTTTTGTTAAATGAAAGTGTGAGTTTTTGATTAAATTTTATAACTACTTTTTTTATAAACAAAATATTGTTAATAAATGCAACAGGCCACAAAAAAATTATGATTATTAAAAATGGAATTCAATAACCTAATTTATTGTAAATTTTAATTAACTGATTATTAAATTTTTATTAATTTTTTTAACTAGAGTTGGTCCTTCATAAATAAATCCGGTATAAATTTGTACCAAATCGGCTCCGGCATCTAATTTTTCCTGGGCATCTTTTGCAGAATGGACTCCTCCTACTCCAATTATTGGGAAAGCTTTATTTGATTTTTGTGCAAGAAAACGAATAACTTCGGTTGAACGTTTTTCAACTGGCTTACCGCTTAAGCCACCTGTTTCTACTTTTTTAACTGATTGTAGATTTTCTCTTGAAAGTGTTGTATTGGTTGCAATAACTCCTGCAATTTTAGTTTCCTTTACAATATCAATAATATCTAGTAATTGATTATCTGTTAAATCCGGAGCTATTTTTAATAGTATTGGTTTAGGTTTCCTTTTCTTATTATTCTCTTTCTGTAAAGTATTTAACAATTTGGTAAGTGGTTCTTTATCTTGTAGTGCTCTTAAATTAGGTGTGTTTGGCGAACTTACATTTACCACAAAATAATCAACTACATCAAATAAGGCATTAAAACATATAAGGTAATCATCAACAGCATTTTCATTAGG
>JAUWLK010000059.1 GCA_030613745.1 Flavobacteriaceae bacterium
ATAATGACAGTTAGAGCAAAAAAACATCTCGGACAACATTTTTTAAAAGATGAAAATATTGCTAATAAAATTGCAAATTCTTTAACTTTAAATGGTTATAAAAATGTTTTGGAAATTGGCCCAGGTATGGGCGTTTTAACAAAATACCTTCTTAAAAAAGATATTACAACTTCGGTAATTGAAATTGATGAAGAATCGGTTGAATTTTTGAAAGTCCATTTTCTAAATTTATCAAACAAAATCATAACTGGAAATTTCTTAAAAATTGATATTGATAAACTATTTAAGGGTGAACAATTTGCCATAATAGGAAATTTTCCTTATAATATTTCAACACAAATTGTTTTCAAAACATTAGAAAATAAACAATCAATTCCAGAATTATGTGGAATGTTTCAAAAAGAAGTTGCTCAAAGAATTGCTGAAAAACCAGGGACAAAAACTTATGGGATTTTATCTGTTTTAACACAAGCTTTTTATGAGGTTGAGTATTTATTCACTGTACCTCCATCTGTTTTTAATCCTCCTCCAAAAGTTGAATCAGGTGTAATAAGATTAATCCGAAAAGAAAATTTTACACTTCCTGTAAATGAAGCATTTTTCTTTAAAGTTGTAAAAACAGCTTTTAATCAAAGAAGAAAAACCTTGCGCAACAGTTTAAAATCCTTTCAATTATCTGATAAATTAAGAGAAGATGTTATATTTGCTAAACGCCCTGAGCAATTATCTGTTAAAGAATTTATAAACCTGACGCAAAAAATAGTTAAAGATGCCATTTGAAATTACAAATGAACTTTTAGAACAAGTAAGGTTTCTCATCCAACAAAAGAATGACACTGCATTACTTGAAATTTTGGGTGAAGAGCATCATGCTGATATTGCAGAACTTTTAGATGATTTTAATTTAGAAGAAGCTACATATATTATTAAATTGCTTGACAGCGAATTGACTTCTGACATTTTAATGGAAATTGATGAAGATATTCGTGAAAAAATTCTAAAAACGCTTTCTGTCAAAGAAATTGCAGAAGAAATTGAAGAATTGGAAACCGATGATGCAGCTGATATAATTGCTGAATTACCCGAAGAACGTCAGGAACGTGTAATTTCAGAAATTGAAGATGAAGAACATGTAAAAGACATTGTAGAATTATTAAAATATGATGAAAATTCTGCAGGTGGTTTAATGGCAAAAGAATTAGTAAAAGTTTATGAAAATTGGAATGTATTAAAATGTGTTAGAGAAATGCGTGCACAAGCAGAAAATGTAACACGTGTACATTCTATTTATGTAGTAGATGAAAATGAAAAACTTAAAGGACGATTATCATTAAAAGATCTTTTAGTAACTTCAACTAAAACACCTATTTCAGAAATTTATATCCCCAAAGTTGACTCTGTAAATGTGCATGATAAGGCTGAAGATGTTGCTTTGATTATGCAAAAATATGATTTAGAAGCTATTCCTGTAGTAGATGATGAAACCCGTTTGCAAGGAAGAATTACTATTGATGATATTGTTGATGTTATAAAAGAAGAAGCTGAAAAAGATTACCAAATGGCTGCAGGTCTTACCGAAGATATAGAAGCCGATGATAGTATTTGGGATCACAGCCGAGCCCGATTACCTTGGTTATTTTTAGGATTAATAGGTGGTATTGGTGCAGCAGCCATAATGGGTAACTTTGAAGATATGATTAGCAAACATGCTATTCTTTTCTTTTTTACACCATTAATTGCGGCAATGGCGGGTAATGTTGGTGTACAATCATCTGCAATTATTGTACAAGGATTGGCTAATAACGATTTAAAAGGCAGTATTAGTAATCGTTTAATGAAAGAATTTTCTCTAGCCATATTAAACGGATTTATATTATCCATTTTATTATTTGTATTTACATGGTTATGGCATGGTAACATGCTAACCGCTTCGGCTATATCTATTTCATTGTTTGCCGTAATAATTATGGCAGGAATCATAGGTACATTTATTCCATTATTTTTAGATAAACGAGGTATAGATCCTGCTATAGCAACAGGACCTTTTATTACCACCAGTAATGATATTTTTGGTATTTTAATTTACTTCTGGATTGCACAATTGATTTTGTTTTAATAAGCTAAACGCTGTTTTCCCCTATTTATATTTTGTGTATTTTTGTGGACTAAGAAATTAATTTTAATGTCTGAAGAAAAAAAATCACTTAACTTTATTGAACAAATTATTGAAGAGGATTTATCAAAAGGGTTAGATAAATCTAAACTTCGTTTTCGATTTCCTCCAGAGCCAAACGGGTATTTACATATTGGTCATGCTGCTTCTATTTGCTTAAATTTTGGATTAGGACAGTCATACAATGCTCCTGTAAATTTACGTTTTGACGATACCAATCCCACAAAAGAAGAACAAGAATATGTTGACGCTATAAAGCAAGATATCAAATGGTTAGGTTTTGAATGGGCTGAAGAATTATACTCTTCAGATTATTTTCAACAATTGTACGATTGGGCTATTCTGTTAATTAAAAAAAACAAAGCTTATGTAGATGACCAATCCTCTGATGAAATTGCAGTACAAAAAGGAACACCTACTCAGGTTGGAAGTAATAGTCCGTTTAGAGATCGGTCTGTTGAAGAAAATTTAGCTCTTTTTGAGAAAATGAAAAATGGTAATTTTGAAGAAGGTTCCCATGTTTTACGTGCTAAAATTGATATGTCATCAACAAACATGTTAATGCGTGACCCTATAATTTATCGCGTTTTAAAAAAATCACATCACCGTACAGGAAACGATTGGAATATTTACCCAATGTATGATTGGACTCATGGTGAATCAGATTATATTGAACAAATTTCACACTCTATTTGTACTTTAGAATTTAAAAATCATCGTGAATTATATAATTGGTTTTTAGATCAGGTTTATGATGATAATAATTTACGTCCGAAACAACGTGAATTTGCTAGACGAAATTTGAGTTATACTGTTATGAGTAAACGCAAATTATTACAATTGGTGGAAGAAGGTCTTGTAAATGGCTGGGACGACCCACGTATGCCAACAATTTCTGGCTTACGCCGAAGAGGGTATACGCCAAAATCTATTCGCGATTTTAGCGAAACTGCCGGAATTGCTAAAAGAGATAATGTTACAGATATCGCCCTTTTAGAATTTCATATAAAAAGTGAATTGAATAAAATTACTCCTAGAGTAATGGCAGTTTTAGATCCTGTAAAAGTGGTAATAACAAATTACCCTGAAAATAAAGAAGAAATTTTAATTGCCGAAAATAATCCTGAAGATGAAAATGCAGGTACCAGAGAAATTCCTTTTTCAAGAGAAATCTATATTGAAAAAGAAGATTTTAGAGAACAAGCAAATAAAAAATTCTTCCGCCTAAAATTAGATAAAGAAGTACGCCTAAAAAATGCTTATATTATCAAAGCAAATTCAGTTGTAAAAGATGAAAATGGAGAAATAAATGAAATTCATTGTACGTATGATAAAGATTCCAAAAGCGGAAGTGGTAGTGAGGCAAGTAAACGAAAAGTAAAAGGAACTATTCATTGGGTATCTATAGAACATGCGGTTCAGGCAGAAGTTAGATTATATGATCGCCTTTTTACTGATGAAGCTCCTGATTCTCACAAAGACAAAGATTTTAAAGAGTTTATCAATCCATATTCATTAAAAATTATTAAAAATGCTTATGTTGAACCAAGTTTAAAATCAGCTAAAATTGGTGAACGTTTTCAATTCCAAAGATTAGGTTATTTTAATGTAGATGATGATTCAAAAACTGAACACTTAGTGTTTAACCGAACGGTTCCTCTTAGAGATTCATGGGCTAAAATGGAACAAAAAAAATAAAGTTTTTTTAAAGATTTATATTGAAAATTATAGAACAAATAAAACAACCCATTCAAAATGAAATGGAATTCTTTGAAGTAAAATTCAAAGCATCTATGATTTCTAAAGTTTCATTATTAAACCGAATTACCCATTACATTGTAAAAAGAAAAGGCAAACAAATGCGACCTATGTTTGTATTTCTTGTTGCAAAAATGGTTTCAAACGGCAATTTTAAAGAAAAAACATACCGTGGCGCAGCTACTATTGAACTTATTCATACCGCTACATTAGTACACGATGATGTTGTTGATGATAGCAATCGCCGTAGAGGATTTTTCTCATTAAATGCTTTATGGAAAAATAAAATCGCTGTGTTGGTTGGTGATTTTTTACTTTCAAAAGGTTTGCTTTTATCTATAGACAATGATGATTTTGATATTTTAAAACATATTTCAATAGCTGTTCGTGAAATGAGTGAAGGTGAATTGTTACAAATTGAAAAAGCTCGCCAATTAGATATTACTGAAGATGTTTATTTTGATATTATTCGTAAAAAAACCGCAACTTTAATTGCGGCTTGTACTGCTATTGGTGCCTCATCAGTAGATGCTGATAAAGATGAAGTTGAAAAAATGCGAAAATTTGGCGAAATTATAGGAATTGCTTTTCAGATTAAAGATGATCTTTTTGATTATGGAGATGATAAAATTGGTAAACCTATCGGAATTGATATTAAAGAACAAAAAATGACATTACCATTGATTTACACTTTAAACAATTGTAGTAAAAAAGAAAAAAAGTGGTTAATCAATTCTGTTAAAAAGTACAACCAAGACAAAATAAGAGTAAAAGAAGTTATTGCTTTTGTAAAAGAAAATGGTGGTATTGATTACAGTATTAAAAAAATGAAAGAATATCAAACCAAAGCTTTTGATATATTAAACACATACCCTGAATCTCCTTATAAAGAATCACTATCAACACTGGTAAATTATGTTATTGAAAGAGAAAAATAGTTATTGATTTTAGTTGATGATTATTATTCGATTTAATTTATATCAATGTATTCAATATTTCTTTTTTAATTTCATGTTTTCCTTCAAAAGGAATTATAACTGCTGTATTTCCAAATAACTCATAAAAACGTTTTTTCTCATAAACCATACTTTCTTCGTTTAAGTATTCATCATTAGTTCCATAAATTAAAGACACTTTTGTTTTTCCTTTTAGAAACTTAAAATTATGCCTTTTCAATTCTTTAGGTAGCCCTCCAGACATCAATACAAGCTGACTGCAGTTTAGTTTTCTTTTAGCCACATACCTCGCAGCAACAGAAACACCTTGCGAATAACCCAACACAATAAGATTTATATCTTTTGGAAGTTTTTCAACTTCAAATATAGCATCAAAATTACGCATCACATTTTCAATTTCTTTTTCAGTATTTTCTTTGGTTAACCAACTTGCCCCAACATGTTTGTATTTTGAACCCAAATAGTATTTACTTTGTCCTTGTGGAGCAATAATGTAGTTTTCTTCACTATTCAATTCATTAAAATATCTTAAAAAATATCTGCTTAAATAACCTATTCCGTGACATACAAACCAAATATTTTTTGTCTTTCTAGATAAAGTATTTAAAGTAGAATATGAATTTGTTGAATTATATGAGACTTCCTTTTCGATAGTGTTTATTTATTGTTCTGAAATTAAGATTTAGTCATATACTAATGTACAGATAATGCCAAAAGTTCATCCATAAAATCTCTATTGTTTGATAATCTAGGTACTTTATGCTGTCCTCCTAATTTTCCTTTCTGTTTTAGCCAATTATAAAACAGCCCTTCTTGTGCCTGATGAACTTTAGGCATTGCTAAAGTCATATCTTTATATCTTTTAGCTTCATAATCAGAGTTTAATAACTTTAGAGTATTGTCTAATACATTGGTGAATTCTTCTATTTTTTTTGGCGGAACTTTAAATTCAATCATCCATTCATGAGCTCCATTTTTATTACCATCCATATAAATAGGTGCAACGGTATAATCTGTTATAACAGAATTTACTTTTTCACAAGCAATTTTTAAAGCATCTTCAGTATTTTCTATAACCAATTCTTCACCAAATGCATTGATAAAATGTTTTGTTCTTCCTGTAACTTTAATACGATATGGATTGATTGAAGTAAACTTAATGGTATCACCAATCAAATATCTCCACAAACCTGAATTTGTTGTAATTACCAAGGCATAATTTTTATTTAATTCTACTTCTTGTAAAGGAATTGCTTTTGAGTTTTCGCAATCATATTTATCCATAGGAATAAATTCATAAAATATTCCATAATCTAACATCAACAATAATTCTGATGAATTGTTTTTATCCTGAATTGCGAAAAACCCTTCAGAAGCATTGTATATTTCGTAGTATTTAAATTTTTTACTTGGAATTAATTTTTCATATTGTTTTCTATAGGGATTGAAATTAATCCCTCCATGAAAAAACACTTCTAAATTTGGCCAAACTTCTAAAATATTTTCTTTATCCGTTACCTCTAAAACTTTATTCAATAAAACCAACATCCATGATGGTACTCCTGCCAAACTCGTAATATCTTCATTGATAGTCTCTTGAATTATGGCTTCCATTTTAGTTTCCCATTCACCCATTAAAGCTGTTTTTAGGCTAGGAGCGGTACTAATATCTGCCCAAAACGGTAAATTTTCAATAATTATTGCCGATAAATCCCCAAAATAAGTATCATTATTTTCATAAACGGCACTACTTCCACCCAATCGTAAACCTTTGCCCTTAAACATTTCAGTATCTTCATTATTGTTGATATACAAACACAACATATCTTTACCAGCTTTCATATGACAGTCTTCAATTGCTTCATCACTTACCGGGCTAAATTTACTTTTAGCATTTGTTGTTCCGCTTGATTTTGCAAACCAATGAATTTTAGATGGCCAAAATATATTCTGCTCACCTTTACGAGCTCTTTCTAGTAATGGTTGAACTGATTCATATTTTTGTATAGGAATGTGCTTGGCAAATGATTCGTAGTTTTTTATAGTAGTAAAATCATATTTTTTACCTATTTCTGTATCTTTTGCAGCAGATAACAAATCATATAACACCTCATTCTGTACATCTATCGGGTTTTCAATAAACATATCAATTTGATATTTCCGTTTTTTTAAAATCCAGGAGACTACGGTATGAAATAATGGAATTTGCATTGAGGTCTAAATAGTTTTTTATATTATCTTTAGCCTTTAAATTTACAATAAAATAATAAACAATAAAATTTTACTTTATGGCAAAAGTTGGAATTATCATGGGAAGTGATTCAGATTTACCTATTATGCAAGAAGCTATTGATATTTTACAGAGCTTTGATATTGAAATTGAAGTAGATATAGTTTCTGCACATCGTACACCTGATAAACTTTTTGACTATGCTAAAAACGCCCACCTTCGTGGAATTAACGTCGTTATTGCAGGTGCTGGAGGAGCAGCTCATTTACCCGGTATGGTTGCCTCTATGAGCCCGCTACCTGTAATCGGAGTTCCTATAAAATCAAGAAATTCAATTGATGGTTGGGATTCAGTACTTTCAATTTTACAAATGCCAGGTGGTGTTCCTGTAGCTACTGTTGCTCTTGACGGGGCTAAAAATGCCGGTATTTTGGCAGCTCAAATTATAGGATCTTCTGATAAATGCGTTTTAGATAAAGTCGTTTTTTATAAAGAAGGGTTAAAAATTAAAGTAAATAAATCAGCAGAGAATCTAACAAAGTAAATTCCAAATTCCAAAAAATTAGTTTAATAAGTTAACACTCGTATATAAATAGTATATTTCAAAAAAATGAAGAAAAAAGTTTATGACTTAGAAGAAAGAACATATCTTTTTGCAAAAAATTGTAGGCTTTTACTATATATCTTACCCAAAACGACTGCCAATTATGAAGATTCTAAACAATTGATAAAGTCTTCTGGTTCAGTAGCTGCAAATTATATTGAAGCCAATGAAAAACTTGGAGATAAGGATTTTAAATTTAGGCTTAAAATTTCCAGAAAAGAAGCAAAGGAATCAATATTGTGGCTTAGGCTTCTTAAAGATTTAAATGTATCTCATAGAAATGAATTAAACTCTTTAATTCAAGAAGCAGAGGAACTAAGAAAAATACTCTCTACCATAATTAATAAATCCTAATGTTTTGGAATTTGGAATTTTTTTATTGACATTTAAATTTTTTTTATGAACCCATTATTACAAGATTTTAATACAAAATATAATACTGCTCCATTTTCTAAAATTAAAAATAAGCATTTTAAAACTGCTTTTGAAAAAGCAATAGTTTTGGCTAAAGCTGAAATTGACACAATTGTTAATAATAAAGAAGAACCCACTTTTCAAAACACATTAGAAGCATTAGAGTTTTCGGGAGAAAAACTAGACAGAATATCTAGTATTTTCTTTAATTTAAATTCAGCTGAAACCAATGATGAAATTCAAAAAATAGCACAGGAAATTTCTCCTCTTTTAACAGAATTTTCTAATGATATCATTTTAAACAAAAAACTATTCCAAAAAATTAAAACTATTTTTAATATAAAAGATGATCTGGATTTAAATGACGAACAACAAATGCTATTGCAAAAGAAATATAAAAGTTTTGTTAGAAATGGAGCTAATTTAAATGAAAAAGACAAAACAAAACTAAGAGAAATTGACAAAAAGCTTGCAAAATTAAGTCTGCAATTTGGTGAAAATATTTTAGCAGAAACCAACACATACCAATTACTACTTACCAACAAAAATCAACTAAAAGGACTTCCGGAAGGTGCCATTGAAGCTGCAAAAATAACGGCCAAAGAAAATAATAAAAAAGGATGGTTAATTACTTTAGATTATCCAAGTTATATCCCATTTATGACTTATGCTGATGATAGAAATTTACGAGAACAACTAGCCAAAGCATTTGGTGCAAGAGGATTTCTAAAGAATAAACAAGACAATCAACTTGCTGTTTTACAAATAGTTAAACTACGTCATCGCCGAGCAAATCTTTTAGGCTATAAAACACATGCACATTTTGTTTTAGAAGAACGTATGGCTGAAAATCCTAAAAAAGTAAAACAATTTTTAAATGAAATATTGATAAAAGCAAAACCCGCAGGTCAAAAAGATTTTGAAAAAGTTGAAAAAGTTGCAAAAAATGATGGTATTAAAACTTTACAAAAATGGGATGGAGCTTACTATTCTGAAAAATTAAAAAAAGAATTATTTGATTTAGATGATGAACAACTAAAACCTTATTTTAAATTAGAAAATGTAATCAATGGTGTTTTTACCATTGCAAATAAACTTTACGATTTAAAATTTGAAGAAATTTTTACTATTGACAAATATCATGACGAAGTAAAAACTTACAAAGTTACTGGTAAAAATAGTAAATTTATAGCTGTTTTTTATGCTGATTTCTTTCCCCGAAAGGGAAAAAGAAATGGTGCCTGGATGACTTCATATAAAAGTCAATGGAAGAAAGATGAAGAAAATTCAAGACCTCATATTTCTATAGTTTGTAATTTCACAAAACCAACAGAAACGAAACCATCTCTTTTAACTTTTAATGAAGTAACTACATTATTTCATGAATTTGGCCACGCGCTACATGGCATGTTGGCAAATACAATTTACCCAAGTTTGTCTGGTACAAGTGTATATTGGGATTTTGTAGAATTACCAAGTCAAATTTTTGAAAATTGGTGCTACGAAAAAGATGCTTTAAATTTATTTGCAAAACACTATAAAACAAATAAAATCATTCCAATGGAGTTGGTTCAAAAAATAAAAGATTCCTCCAATTTTTTAGAAGGTATAGCAACTTTAAGACAACTGAGTTTTGGTTTGCTTGACATGGCATGGCATTCTGGCGACTCGCCAGAGACAATAAAATCTGTAAAAGCTTTTGAGATAGAAGCTTTTGCTGGCACACAACTATTTCCTGATGTTGTTGAAAATTGTATGAGTACCGCTTTCTCACATATTTTTCAAGGCGGATACTCTTCAGGTTATTACAGCTATAAATGGGCAGAAGTTTTAGATGCAGATGCTTTTGAGGCCTTTAAAGAAAATGGCATTTTTGACAAAGAAACTGCTACAAAATTTAAAGAAAATGTATTGAGCAAAGGTGGCACTGAAAAACCAATGGATTTATACAAACGCTTTCGCGGAAAAGAACCAAATACTGATGCTTTGTTAAAAAGAGCTGGGCTTTTAAAATAAAACTAAACTTTAGTTATTTAATAGTGAGTAAAAAAATGCAATCCAGAAATAATAAACAGATGAAACAAATACTTTTACTTATAGTTCTATTTTTTTCTTTTTTAATAAATGCACAGGTAAAACCAAAACCAGGGATTAAGGCAGGTTTGAATATGACAAATATTACAAACACAAATTATGACATTAAATCAGATTTTTATGCAGGTATTTCTTTGTCCCTTAAATTTTCAGATTTTTATACTTTACAGCCTGAATTAATATATTCTAGACAAGGTGCCAGAATACAATTAGATGGAGGCTCAAATACTGAAATAGAATTAGACTATTTCTCTTTGGCTATTGCTAATAAATTTTTATTATTTAAAAATTCTAACTTGCATGCTGTCATAGGATCTTTTATTGGGTATAGAGTTAGCGATAATATGGAGTCTTCATGGGTAGATATTTTTGGTATCTTTTTTAATTGGGATGTAGGAATGTTTGTAGGTTTAGATTATGAATTATCTCCAAATTTTGGAGTAGAAGTACGTTATAAAAGGGGGTTTGTAGATTTGCCTAATATTAATCTAACTAATCAAGATCATATCCAATCTAATACAGTATTTCAGATAGGATTAAATTATAAATTTGGTAAGTAAAAAATACTATAAACCTGCTTTAGAGGCAAAGAGCCAAATACTGATGCTTTATTGAAACGAGCAGGGTTAATTTAATATAATTACTACTCATCGGATGACTAATATCCGTATGCTTATTAGTCATCCGATGAGTTTTAAATCTCTACTTAAGCAAAAATTTATTTGCTAATTATACTTACTTTTGCAAACCAACTAAAAAAGTAAAAAACAGATGAAAACATATGATGTAGTAGTTATTGGCTCTGGTCCAGGAGGTTACGTATCAGCCATTCGTTGTGCTCAACTAGGATTAAAAACGGCAATTATTGAAAAATATAATACCCTTGGTGGTACCTGTTTAAATGTAGGTTGTATCCCTTCAAAAGCCTTGTTAGATTCTTCTCACCACTATCACGATGCTGTAAATCATTTTGAAAAGCATGGTATTGATGTTAAAGAAGTAAAAGTAAATTTTAAGCAAATGATAACTCGTAAAGATGAAGTTGTTGCTCAAACTTCTGGAGGTATTAATTATTTAATGGATAAAAATAAGGTAGATGTTTTTAATGGAACAGGTTCTTTTAAAGATACTACTCATGTTAATATCGCTAAAGCGGAAGGAGAAAATGAAACTATTGAGTCTAAATATATCATTCTTGCAACTGGCTCAAAACCAAGCTCTTTACCTTTTATCAAATTAGATAAAAATAGAATTATCACCTCAACTGAAGCTTTGAGTTTAAAAGAAATACCTAAACATTTGATTGTTATAGGTGGTGGAGTAATTGGTTTAGAATTAGGTTCTGTGTACAAGCGATTGGGTGCAACTGTTTCTGTAATTGAATTTATGAATAGAA
>JAUWLK010000117.1 GCA_030613745.1 Flavobacteriaceae bacterium
AAAATAATAGGAATAGATTTAGGTACAACCAACTCATGTGTATCTGTAATGGAAGGTAATGAGCCGGTAGTAATACCTAATGCTGAAGGTAAAAGAACTACACCTTCAATTGTTGCCTTTGTAGAAGGTGGTGAAAGAAAAGTTGGTGACCCTGCAAAGCGTCAGGCTGTTACAAATCCAACAAAAACGATATATTCTATCAAAAGATTTATGGGAAATAAATTTTCTGAATCTAAATTGGAAGCAGATAGAGTTCCTTATAAAGTTGTAAAAGGTGATAATGATACACCAAGAGTTGATATTGACGGGAAATTATATACTCCTCAAGAGATTTCGGCAATGATCTTACAAAAAATGAAAAAAACTGCCGAAGATTATTTAGGAACTGATGTAAAAGAAGCAGTTGTAACTGTTCCTGCATATTTTAATGATGCACAGCGTCAGGCTACAAAAGAAGCTGCAGAAATTGCCGGTTTAAAAGTGAGTCGAATAATCAATGAGCCAACTGCTGCGGCATTAGCTTATGGATTAGATAAATCTGGTCATGATAAAAAAATTGCTGTTTACGATTTAGGTGGAGGTACTTTTGATATCTCAATATTAGAAATTGGTGATGGTGTTTTTGAAGTACTTTCAACAAATGGTGATACTCACTTGGGAGGTGATGATTTTGATCAAGTTATTATTGATTGGTTAGCTGAAGAATTTAAAAAAGAAGAAGATATTGATTTACGTAAAGACCCTATGGCTTTACAAAGATTAAAAGAAGCTTCTGAAAAAGCTAAAATTGAATTGTCATCAAGTTCGCAAACTGAAATTAATTTACCATATGTTACTGCTACTGCTTCAGGACCTAAACACCTGGTAAAAACTTTAACTAGAGCTCATTTTGAAAAATTAGCAGATACTTTGATCAAAAGATCAATGTCACCTGTTAGTAAAGCTTTAAAAGATGCAGATTTAAGTACTTCTGATATTGATGAAATTATTTTGGTAGGTGGTTCAACACGTATGCCTAGAATTCAAGAAGAGGTTGAAAAATTCTTTGGAAAAAAACCTTCAAAAGGAGTAAACCCTGATGAAGTAGTAGCTGTTGGTGCTGCTATCCAAGGAGGTGTTTTAACCGGAGATGTAAAAGATGTATTGTTGTTAGATGTTACACCACTTTCATTAGGTATTGAAACTATGGGTAATGTAATGACAAAACTGATTGAGGCAAATACAACGATTCCAACTAAAAAATCGCAAGTATTCTCAACAGCTGCTGAAAATCAACCATCAGTTGAAATTCATGTGTTGCAAGGTGAGCGTGCAATGTCTGCTGATAATAAAACAATTGGTAGATTTCATTTAGATGGAATTCCACCTGCACCAAGAGGAGTTCCTCAAATTGAAGTAACTTTTGATATTGATGCAAACGGTATTATTCATGTACATGCAAAAGATAAAGGAACAGGTAAAGAGCACAATATTCGCATTGAAGCATCTTCAGGTTTATCAGAAGAAGATATCAAAAAAATGAAAGCTGATGCTGAAGCTAACGCTGAAGCAGATAAAAAAGCAAAAGAAACTGCTGAAAAGATCAATGGTGCAGATTCGATGATTTTCCAAACAGAAAGTCAGTTAAAAGAATTTGGTGATAAATTATCTGATGATAAAAAAGCGCCGATTGAATCTTCATTAGAAGAATTGAAAAAAGCACATGAATCAAAAGATCTTAGTTTAATTGATGCTGCAATGGAAAAAATCAATGCAGCTTGGAAAGAAGCTTCCGAAGAAATGTACAAAGCACAACAAGATACACAAGGTGCTGCTGCAGGTGCTCAACCTGGAGCTGATGCTGGTGCTGAAGGAGCAGAAGCTTCAAAAGAAGATGATGTACAAGATGTAGATTTTGAAGAAGTGAAGGAAGAAGATGAGAAGTAATTGAAACTGAAATTTCTGTTTCCTTGAAAATTGGAACTTAGGAATTTCATTCTAGATTTAAATTATCAAAACCGTCAAGTTTTTCTTGACGGTTTTTTTTATTAACTTTGTTATTAAATGTTATTGATATTATTCAATAAAAAGAAATTTAATAAATATGAAAAATTTAATTTTTAAAAGCTCCATCATTTTATCATTAGTATTATTGACCAGTTTTTCAGTAAAAGAAAGTACTTTTGGTATTAAAAAAATAATTGGAGTATGGGAATATTCTGTGCCAGATGCTCCATACCAATACCAACAAGGGGTTATAACTTTTTCTAAAAATAAAAAAGAAATATCCGGATTCTTAACGATTCAAGGTACTAAACTTAATTTGGAAAATATTGTATCAAAAAAAAATAATATTACCTGTGATGTTTACTTGGAAGGAGAAACAATTACTTTTAATTTAATTTTTAAAAAGAAATTATTTTCTGGAAAAGTACATTACTCTCAAGGAAGTCTTGATATTACAGGGACAAAAAAAGAATAATTGTTTTGAAATACCTTTGCAATTTTAACTTTATTTGATAATATAAGCTTTTTTGATATAATCTAAATCTGGATATTTTCGTTTTAGAAAAGCATTACCATATTTTTGGATGGAATCTTGGTCAGGTACATTATCTTTTGTGTTATAAAATTTATGCACAGTTTCCATTCCCTTAGTTATTTTGGCTATTACAGGAAATCCTTTAACACCGTTATAATTTATAGTATCAAGACGATGGTTATTCTTTAGGTTGATGAATATTTGTGTTGTTCGTGAGTTAACACCGTCTCTGGCAAAAGAAATAGCCATGGAATCATTACTTTGTAAAACAGGCTCGTCTAGAATTTTATACTTTTCCCAAGAATTATTTAGAATAGAGTCATTGCTAATTCCAAATTGAACAACAAATTTTGGTATAACTCTAAAAAGAGCAATATCAGTATAAAAATCATTTTTAATTAACTGGTATAATCTATCAACACCCTTTGGTGACCATTCTCGTTTTGATTCTATATCAAAATTTCCTTGGGTAGTTTCAAATCTTGCTTTGAAATAGTCAGGAGCTTGCTTTTCAGTCCATTTTTTATTAAAAATTTTAGGGCTACAGGAAGTAATTAAAATTGCAGTTAAAAAGAATAGAATGTTTTTCATTATTTTAGAATTGGATTATCAACTCAAAAATAACAAAAAAATAGTACTCATATTAGACAAAATTATTAATTCTTCCCTTATTCTGTTTTGATTATATTCCAAACTTTTATTTCATCATCATAAGTTAAACCATCTTTGACTTGTACATTGATACCATCGCTAACTCCAAGTGTAATATCTTTTCTTTCAAATTCTTTTTCACCGGTTTTAATTTCAACAAAAGGAGCTTTAGTTTTAGGGTCAAATTGTACTAAGGCTTCCTTTATAGATATAACACTATCAGCTCTTGCCAAAATAATAGATGCATTTGCACTTAAACCTGCTCTAATAAAAGTAGAATCTTGTTTTTTAAGCGTTCCTTTTATTTCAAATTGAATAGCGCCATTTTCTAATTTACCCTTTGGAGCAATATAATCTAATACAGCGTCAAATGTTACATTTTCAAGAGCTCCAACAGTAATTTCTAAAGGAAGACCTTCTTTTATTTTACCAACTTCTGATTCGTCAACCTTTCCTTCAAAGATCATTTTATTCACGTCGGCAAGCGTAGCTATAGTAGTTCCTTCGTTAAAAGTATTACTTTCAATTACTTGATTACCCACTTCAACAGGCATTTCTAGCACCATACCCGATACGGTAGATCTAATCAAAGTATTGGCTGAACTGCCCAAACCTCGGGTAGAACCTGTTTTTACAATATCATAGTTTTGATTTGCCGCCTTATAAGTTTGTAAAGCCTGTTGGTATGTTACTTCAACTCTTTCAAGATCTTGTTTTGAAATCACACCTTTTTCAAATAATGACTTTTGACGATTAAAATTACGCTTTTCATCATCTAAAGCTATTTTAGCAGTTTGAATGGCATTTTTAGAATTGTTTAAAGCTGATAGATTTGGTATAACTCTGATTTTTGCAATCAAGTCATTTGCTTTTAATATATCGCCACCTTCTACATAAATTTCTTCAATTACTCCAGAAATATTGGGTTTTATAAGCACTTCTTCTAAAGGAAGAATACTTCCGGTAGCAACCGTTTTTTTAATAATGGTTTGTTTTGATGGTTTTTCAGTTTTATAGACAACAGGATCTTCGGCATTTTTTGTGTATAAATAATACATTGCTCCTGTAAAGGTGATTACTATAAAAAGTAAAATAAAAATAGTTACTGACTTCTTCATTGATTGATATTATTTTATTATTAGTTATTCTGTTCTAAGGGCTTCTACTGGTTTTAACTTAATGGCATTTTGAGCTGGAATTAATCCAGCCAATAAACCAGAGACTACCAAAATAGTTAATGCTATTGTAATTACTCTTAAATCAACGCTTGGATTAAGAAACATATCTATTGGACCAATTATATCGATTACGTAATTAATAACATAAATTAATAATGCTCCGAATACAATACCCGCCATACCTGATATAATGGTTAAAAATATAGATTCAGTAAGTATTTGAGCTCTAATGTTGCCAGGAGAAGCGCCTAATGCTCTTCTAATCCCAATTTCTTTGGTGCGTTCTTTTACTACAATAAGCATAATATTACTTACTCCAATAACTCCAGATAGTAATACAAGTGTACCCACAAAATATGCAATTACCCTTAAAGCCATAAACAAGCTTTCAACTCTGTTAAATTGTTCGTACAGGTCAAAGTGGCCAACAGCCCGTTCATCACCTGGATGAATTTTATGATTTTTTTTGACAATGTCAAAAATATCTTGTTTAATACTTGTAATTGGTGTTCCGTCCATGGCGGTAATCGCCATCCAACCTACGCGATCTCCCATGTTAAAAGCTTGCGAAAAAGAAGTAAATGGTACAAATATCTCTTTTTGTCCTTCTTCACTATCTCCTCCAGAGGATTTTTTTGTATAGGTGCCGATTACCATAAAATTCACTCCTTGTATTTTAATATATGTTCCAATAACTGTTTCATCTTTATCGTATAAACTTTTTTTAACACCATCGCCAATTATGGCTACTTTTCGTTTTTCATTGATATCACCATAATTAATAAACCTACCCGAGGTTATATTCATTGGATCTTGATTAATGATTTCAGGGTAATCACCATATACATTAAAAGCTCCGGTATTTAATCCTCGAACAACATTGTTGGTTCCGTTAAACCCACCCAATTGATTACGAGGTGAAATAAATCTTAGATTAGGGACATTTTGTTTAATATCCTCAACATCGCTTAAACGATAGTTATATCGTCTGCCTTTTGCCATTCCTTCATACGATTTTGAAACTGTACGAGTCCACATAAACATAGTATTGGTTGCAATATCACCAAAATCTTGTCTTATTCCATTTTCAAGACCTTTTCCTGCTGCCAATAACAAGATTAGAATAAAAATACCCCAAAAAACTCCAAAAGCAGTCAATAGTGTTCTAAACCAATTAGTGGTTAAAACTTCTAATATTTCGTTCCAACGGTCTCTGTTAAACATAATTTATTCGTCTCTTAAGGCTTCAATTGGGAGAATGCTTGCTGCACGCCATGCTGGGAAAAATCCAGCAAGTGCTCCAGCTATTATCAGTATAAATACCATAGATATTGCGATTGAAAAATTCACTGATGGGTTTACTACATAATCAACTTCCACATTTGGCCCAACAATCTCAAGTAGTCCCATACTAAAGATCAATCCTCCAAAACCAGATATGGCAGTTACAAAAATTGATTCGCGCATAATCATAGCCACGATTGACCAAGGTTTTGCACCTAAGGCCTTTCTAATTCCAATTTCTTTGGTGCGTTCTTTAACTACAATGAGCATAATGTTGCTAACTCCAACTACACCGGCAATAATAGTACAAATACCCACAAACCAGAAAAAGAGTGCTATGTTATCAGTAAGTGTATAAAAACGTTTGGCTTCATTAAGCATATTGTGAACGTTTATAGCACTCATATCATCTGAAGCAACCGAATGTTTTCGTTGTAAATATTGTTTGATATCTGCTGTAAACTTTGTAGAAACTTCAAGGGCTTTTTCAAAACTTTCTTCAGGCTTTAGCGTAAAACCCATATTTGCAATTTTATTAGATCCGTTAAAAACATTTTGAGCCGTAGTAATTGGAATAAATACACGGTTTTCTTCACGCTCACCACCTTCATCACTATAAATACCAATAATTTTAAAATTAATACCTGATATCTGAAGGTATTCATCAAGAGGATTATCAACTTTATTAAGAAGTTCTCGTTTAATTTTATTGCTCACGACCACAACCTTATTATTAGTTTCTAAGTCGGTATAATTAATATAACGACCCGATAGCATTTTTTGGTTTTCTATTTGCTGATAATCTGGATTTATTCCTTGAATCGAGTAGGCACCAGATTCTTGTTTATAGTTAATAGTTGCGCCACGTACTCTAAACAAACTAGACCTAAATTCCAATTGATTATTAAAAACCGAATTGATATAATCATAATTAGAATTCTGCATTTGGATACTCCTTCCCGGGTTTAAACCTTTATGCTTTTTTGTAGTAACCTGTGTCCATACCCAAATACGATTGGTGGCATCAGCTTCAAATTCTTTACGGATCCCGTTTTGAAAACCTTGTCCAAATCCTAATAAAATAACCAAAATAAATATACCCGAAGCTACCGAAAGCCCGGTAAGGAAAGTCCGCAATTTATTTTTGCGTATGGTCTCAAATATCTCTTGCCAGCGATCAAGATCGAACATTAGAAGTTTTTTTTTGATTAAAATTAGTAGATATAAACTACTTTTTTAATAGACGCTGAAAATGTATGGTTTGTTACAGTAAAAAGTAAAATAAATGCAGTTCATTTAAATTTTAGAACTTTTGTAGCTCAATAAAAATTACTACATTTAAAAAAGTATCTCACTTAAAAAAGCATACACGAATATAATAAGTAATAAATCAATGAATAAAAAAATAATACCAATAGTAGGAGTCCTATTTTTTGTAATTATAAGTTGTAATTTACAAGATAATTCAGAAGATAAGGCATTATGGATTATATCAGCACCTGCTGGAAATAAATTCACAAAAATTAATAAAAAAGGGAAAACAGTAATTCCAAATGGTAGGTTTATTACACCTGTTGGTAAAAGTATCATTACAGCACCACATCCTTACGGATTGACTTTAAGCCCGGATGGCAATACTGTAGTTACAGCAAATTCTGGAACCAACCCCTTGTCAATAACTATAGTTCGAAATATTTTGTCAATTTCTCCTGAAGTACAACAGATACCTCCAGGCCCTTCTACTGATAAGGGTGTGTTGGCATCGGTATTTATGGGTTTGGCAATATCTCCTGATAATCAAACAATTTATGTTGCAGGAGGTCAAGAGAATAAAATATATTTATTTGATATTAATACTGGTGTAAAAAATGGAGCTATAGATTGTTCTTTTATTTCTGAAAATATAGATTATACCCATGTATACATTGGATATCTTATTTTATCTAAAGATGGAAAAACAATTTATGCTGTAGATCAAATAGGATTTAGAATGGTTATTATTGATACACAAACAAAAATACTTAAGCACTCAATTCCTGTAGGACGATATCCGTTTGGAATTTGCCTTTCCCCAGATGAAAAAAAAGTTTATGTAGCTAATGTAGGGATGTTTGCATATAATATAATTAAAGATGGCTCAAGCGATAAATCAAAAGTAAAACCAATTGATTTTCCTGCTTTTGCTTATGGTTCAAAAGAGATGGTTGAAGGAATAAAAAATGACACCATATCAATTCCAGGTTTGGGTGAATTAAATGCAATTGAATCGTTTTCAGTATTTGCTATTGATCTTGAGGATTCATTAAATCCAGAAGTTGTTGCCAAAATTAAAACAGGCCATTTGGTTGGAGCATTAGTTGAAGATATTCCGGCAGTTGGAGGATCTAGTCCTAACTCAATTGTTGCGACCGATGAATTTATTTTTGTTAGTAATGGTACCAATGATAATATTTCTGTTATT
>JAUWLK010000106.1 GCA_030613745.1 Flavobacteriaceae bacterium
GTTTTAATTTTTGACATTTCATTACAAAAAGTAACAATTTCATCAATGTGATCATTTGGAGCAATTTCAGATTTTAAAAAATTAAAATGTTTTAAAAAGCCTTTTTTAGAAGCAAAATTTGTGGAGCCCAACATTAGTAAAAATTTTCTAATTTCTTGTTGAAAAACTATAATTAAAGCGATAAAACCACCACCTAAAAATTTACCTAATATATCACTAAGAAGCTCCATTTCAAGAGCTTGTGTTAATTTCCAAATTAAATATATGATAGCAATGCCTAAAAAAATATTGATGGCTACAGTACCTCGAATTAATTTGTAGATATAAAAAAGTAAAACGGCAACTAAGACAATATCTAATATATCTAAAAAGCCGATGTTTAAAAAATTAATTGAATCCAATTTGATTTTAGTTTTTGTAAATTTAAGAATTATTTTGAACTATAAATATATTCGGTTGAATGAACATTTAAATTCGTTTTTGACAACAAAGCTTTTACTGACAAATAATTTTGGTAAGAAATATTTTCGTTATATTTTAAAATCACTTTATGGGTTGCTATAGTATCATTTGATTGGATATTATTTATTTTTTGATTCAATTGACTTGTTTCAATTTTTGATTGATTTAAAAACATTTTATCCTTTTGTACATCAAGTTCAATAGTTGATTCTTTTGGTAATTTTTTTAAAATATTTTTGTAGTCTGTTTTTGAAAATATAAAAGTTGTATTGTTAAAATTTAAAAGTGAAATATTATTAGAATTAACATCTGCGTAACTAAAATAATTGAGCATTCCTTCTTTTTTATGCATAGAATCTTTATTGCGATTTTCTTGCATTTCTTTTAAAATTGGAACAACTTTTTTCATCGTTAATCTTTTATCTATGTTGTAAATCCAATGTGTATTTATTAACTTGTTATTTTTGTTTAAAATAGCTAAAGTGTCTTGTTTTTTTACTTTAAAAAAAATCCAAATACTTGAATGGTTTTGAATTTCACTAATACCTGATATGTCAATTATTGGTAACTGTACTTCTTTTTTTTTACAACTAGAAAGAATAAATAATGTAATAATATATATGTAAAAGTATTTTTTCATTTGAATAATTTTTTTGTTATTGAAATTTCTAATAAATATCTAGTTGTATTTTAATTTTTTAACAATTTTTATAGTTTCAACAGCTTCTTTTACATCGTGTACTCTTAAAATATTTGAACCCTGAAGTATAGCAATTGTATTGGCAACAGTTGTAGCGTTTAAAGCTTCTTCGGGAGAGATGTTTAAATATTTGTATAACATGGATTTTCTTGAAATACCAGATAAAATAGGTAATTCTAAATGATTAAATAAGTTTAGATTATTCAATAATTCATAATTTTGATCTAATGTTTTACTAAAGCCAAATCCTACATCTAATATTATATCATTGACACCTAAGGCTCTTAACTGGTTTATTTTTATTGAGAAATAATAAATGATATCTTTTATCAAATCATTATAGATTACATTTTGTTGCATATTTTGTGGTGTGCCCTGCATATGCATTATAATATAAGGCACTTGTAATTTTGCAATAGTTTCAAACATGTTTTTGTCTAAATTGCCGGCAGAAATATCATTAATCATACAAGCTCCAATAGCTATACTTTGTTTTGCGACTTCACTTCTAAAGGTATCAATTGAAATCAAAATTTCAGGAAAATGTTGAATAATAGTTTCTAAAATTGGTATTATGCGACTCAATTCTTCAGCTTCAGATATGTGTTTAGCACCAGGACGAGAAGAATATGCTCCAATATCAATAAATGTAACTCCTTCAATGAGCATTTTTTCAGTATGTAAAAGAATTTTTTTTTCAGAATTGTATTTACCTCCATCATAAAAAGAATCTGGAGTAAGGTTTAAAATTCCCATGACTTTTGGAGTAGATAAATCGATAAGTTTTCCTTTGCAGTTTATGAACATCTGTATATTAGGTTTCAGAATTATAGTTTTAATTTTTCTACTTTCTACTTTTCACTTTACTTACTCGCCACAGTATTAACTACTTTATTCATTTTTGGAGCCTTGTAATTATTCATTTTTTGGACTAATTCATCAATACCTTCACTTACCAATATCATATCACGATTGTTTTGTTTTAAAAAACCTTCTTTTACCATTACATCTAATTGTTGTAGTATATGATTGAAAAATCCTTTAGTATTTAGTATTCCAATAGGTTTGTTTTCTATGCCTAACTGACCTAATGTTAAAGCTTCAAATATTTCGTCTAAAGTCCCAAAACCACCAGCAAGGGCAATGTATCCATCAACCATTTTACTGATTTTAACTTTTCGTTTTGACATTTTTTTGGTAACAATCATTTGAGTAATATCATTATGGGCTACTTCTTCATGTCGCAATAAATTTGGTATCACACCAATTACTTCACCTTTATTTTCTAAAATAATATCAGCAATAGCGCCCATCATACCAATTTTTCCACCACCATATACTAAACCAATATTATTTTGAGAAAAGTACAATCCTAATTTTTTTGCATCATTAGCATATACAGAATCAAAACCTATACTTGAACCACAAAAAACGGCTACTCTTTTCATACAAAAAATTTTATTGTAAAAATAAACAAACCAATGATAATATATCACAAGATTTTTATAAATTCGTTTCGATAAATCAAAAACGAAAATCTCAGTATTTATAATATTTACATGCATAAAACAATAAAACAATACGATGAAGTTACAGAGAAATGTCGCTCACTTTTTATAAAAAAAATGAATGATTATGGCAGTGCATGGCGCATTTTACGTTTACCATCTTTAACAGATCAAATTTTTATCAAGGCGCAAAGAATTCGCCAGTTACAAGAAAATAATGTTAGAAAAGTGGATGAAGATGAAATACCAGAATTTATTGGAATAATCAATTATTCTGTAATGGCATTGATACAAATTGAAAATGGAATAGTAGATAAACCTGATTTAAATGTTGAAGAAGCAGTAAAGTTATATGATAAACATATAGCTGAAACAAAACAATTGATGGAAAATAAAAATTATGATTATGGTGAAGCGTGGCGTGAAATGAGAATTAGTTCATTGACGGATTTGATTTTGCAAAAATTACTCAGAGTTAAGCAAATTGAAAATAACCAAGGCTTAACTTTAGTTTCTGAAGGTATTGATGCGAATTATCAAGATATGATAAACTATGCTATTTTTGCTTTAATTTTGATGGAAGAGAAATTACATTAATACCTCTCACAAGGTACACCTTATAAAAAATATGAATATACTTACACAAATAGTAAGATTACTTGTATCAATAACATTTATTTTTTCAGGTTTTGTTAAATTGGTAGATCCTCTGGGATCAGTATATAAATTTGAAGAATATTTTGGTGCGGATGTTTTAAATCTAGAGTTTTTAACACCGTACGCATTACAATTTTCTATAGTATTAATTATAGCTGAAATTATGTTAGGAGTTAAACTATTAGTTGGGTTTAAACCTAAAATTACTGTTTGGAGTTTGTTTATTCTTACTTTAATATTTTTATTTTTAACTTGGTTTTCGGCATATTTTGATAAGGTTACAGACTGTGGATGTTTTGGTGATGCGATTAAATTAACTCCATGGGAAACATTTTATAAAAATATAGTATTAATAGCTTTAGTCATTTATCTCATTATTAGAATTTATGATATTCAACCAATATTTACTAAAACTTTTGCGAAAAGAATCGCAATTTTTTCTTTTATAGTTTCCGTGTTTATTACATTTTATGTTCTTAAGCATTTACCTATAATTGATTTTAGGCCATATGCTGTTGGAAAAAGTATTCCTGAAGGAATGATAATTCCTGAAAATGCGCAAGAACCTATTTTTGAAGACACATGGATTTATAATGTTGATGGAGAAGATAAAGTATTTACAACGGAAGAAAAACCTTGGAACATAAAAGGAGCAACATTTGTTGATAGAAAAACAAAAACAATTGAAGAAGGTTATGTGCCACCAATTCACGATTTTACCATGGAAAGAAATGGTGAAGATATTACAGATGATTTAATGCAAAAAGAACGATTGATGTTAATAGTTGCTTATAATTTACAAAAATCAAATGATAAAGGATTGGTTAAAATAAAAGAAATTAGTGATAAAGCATTACAAAACGGTTATATAGTATATTTTTTTTCAGCTTCAACCGAAGAAGATTTCTTGAAAATTAAAAATAATTATAAATATGATTTTGATTTACTTTTTTGTGATGAAACAACTCTAAAAACTATTATAAGAGCAAATCCAGGGATTGTTACTTTAAATAAGGGAACAATTACTGGTAAATGGAATTGGGTTGATACAGGTAAAATTAAATTTTAAAAATATAAGTTTATATGAAACAAGCTTTGTTTGTATTTTTAGGTGGTGGTTTGGGAAGTGTTGCCAGATATTTATTAAGTTTGAAATTCAATAATTATGAAAATGCTCTTCCTTATGGCACTCTATTAGCTAATATTTTGGGAAGCTTGTTTATAGGAATAATTTTTGGTTTTATGGCAAAGACTGGTAATTTATCTGAAAAACATTCTTTATTACTAGCCACAGGTTTTTGTGGTGGATTTACAACGTTTTCAACTTTTATTTATGAAAATTATTTATTTATAAAGGATGGCGATTATTTTGGCTTTTTACCGTATTTGGCTGTCACTTTTATTTTGGGATTTGCAGCCCTATTTTTAGGTTTGTATTTGGTTAAAATGTTTTAATTGAGTTAAAAGTTTAGTTGCCATAGGTATTATAATTTTTAAATTTTTTCATTCTCAAATCGTCAAATTTTCAAATCATCAAATCACTAATGTTCCTTATAAGCTTTCACACCTGCATTAATTTCAACATTTAGTTGATTTGCCTTTGGAGGAATAGGGCAAGAATATTTATGATTATAGGCACAATAAGGATTGTAAGCCTTATTAAAATTGATTATTGTTGTATCTCCTTCAGGAATTTTTAAATCAATATATCTTCCTCCACCATAACTTGTTACTGCATTTGTTTTGTCAGTAAATGGTAAAAATAAATAATCTTCATAATCAGTAGTTAATATTAACTTTTGATTTTGATAAATTTCTAAATTGTATTCAATTCCTTTAATTTTAAAAGTTGCAATTGCGTATAATTTGTAAACAGGTAATCTATCAGTTGTTGTTTTCATGCCAAAAGATTTACTGTTTTTGATAAAATTTAATTTTGCCTCAACTATATAAGCAGTATCAATTGGGAAAAAATCAATTGATTTAAATGTTTTAAAATCTTCTTCTGTTAAAGGACTTTCTTCTTTATTAGCAAATTCTTTATTTAATTTTTGTTGAAATTTTTGAGAATCTTTTACATTTTTATTTTCTTGTGCAGATAATTGAAGTGTAATAAGACATATTAAAATGATTATGAATTTTTTCATCTTTAAATTAGTTTATTGAATATTACTATAATTTTAAGTGATAACAGAGTTTGTATTAAAGATACTGAAATAATTATCTTTACAAAATGCTAACTAAAATTATTTCTCCTTACAAGGGATTATCAAAAGAAATATGGTTTCTGGCTTTAACTACTTTAATAAACAGAGCAGGAGCTATGGTTATACCTTTTTTGTCGTTATATCTAACCAAATATTTAGGATTTACCTTAGGGCAAGTAGGATGGATAATGACTTTTTACGGATTTGGATCTGTCATAGGTGTTTATTTTGGAGGAAAACTTACCGATAAAATAGGTTACTATAAAGTGATGTATGTCAGTTTGATTTTAACAGGAATAGCCTTTTTAGCACTACAATATATTTATTCTTTTTATGCTCTTTGTGTGGGAGTTTTTTTGTTGACTATAGTGGCAGATGCTTTTCGACCAGCAATTTGGGTGGCTTTAGCAGATTATAGTAAAGAAGAAAACAGAACACGGTCTGTTACTTTAATTCGTTTGGCAATTAATTTAGGATTTCTTTAGGGCCTGCCATTGGAGGTTTAATTATTACTAATTTAAGTTATCAAGGCTTATTTTGGGTTGATGGTATTTCATGTATTATTGCGGCAGTAATTATTTTAAAATATTTATCTCAAAAGAATCTTGCTCATAAGAAAAATGAAGAAAATATAAAACCAAAACTTTCTCCATATCGTGATAAGCAATATTTGGTGTTTTGGTTCGCTATGTTCCTTATCGGTTTTACTTTTATGCAATATTTTTCTACGCTTCCATTATTTTATAATCAAAATATGAGAATGGATGAACAACAAATTGGCTTACTTTTAGCAATGAATGGTCTGTTGATTTTTTTAGTAGAAATGCCTATTGTACATAATTTAGAAAAAAGTAAAATAGAAGGGTTAAAAATAGTTGTAATAGGTACTTTTTTATTGGGAATTAGTTTTTTAGTTTTAAACTTTACCACATGGATTGGAATTGTTGTCATTGGAATGATTTTTATGACATTTGGAGAAATGTTGGGATTTCCATTTTCTAATTCTTATGCTTTAGATAGATCTCAAAGAGGAAATCAAGGTGAATATATGGCAATGTATAGTATGTCATTTTCATTTGCACATATACTCGGACCTAATATTGGGATGCATATATCTGATAAATATGGATTTACCGTTACTTGGTATGTAATGGCTTTACTTTTATTGTTGGCTTGTTTTTTACTGATTTGGCTTAATAAATTGGTAAAAGATGATGGGGTAAACTGTTTATAATCAAATAGTCAGGGCTTCACTCAAAGTGAAGCCCTGATTAAATTTGAAAAAACTATTAAATATTTTTGAGGAGATTATCATAAAAATAACTTTTACTAACTCACCAAATAAACAAATCCACATTAAGAGATAGTCATTTTTACTAAAAAATCATAGTGATAACCTTCTTTTATCAGTTCACATTTTAGTCCAGCTTTTTTGGCATGAGATTGTAAGGTTTTAAAATCAACAAACAACCAATTAAAAAGCTTGCTAAATTTATTTTTATAAATTAATTCAAAAATCACTTCACCATAATAATTTTCTTTTTCAGATAAAATGGTTTCTTTGTTTATATCTTCATACATATAAATAACGTCTGAAGAATCAAGAATTATTTGTCCGTTAGGATTTAATAAAGATTTTAAATGAAGTAAAAATGGTGTTAGATTTTCTAATTTTCCACATATACCTATTCCGTTCATTAAAGCCAAAATGGTATCAAATTTTTCATTTTTAATATGCCATATATCTTGAACTTTAGCATTTTTAATTCCACGTAAAGTGCAAGTTTTAATTGCTCCTTTAGAAATATCAATAGCTTTAACTTGGAAATTTTTATTTTGAAGATGTAGAGCATGACTTCCAGAACCACAGCCTACATCTAAAATATAACCACTACATAATTGTATGGCTTTTTGTTCAATTATTGGCATTTCATCAATAGACCTAAATAGAAAGGGTATATCCATTTCATCTATGCCTGCAATGGAAGAATAAGTAATTATATTTTGAGTATAATTACCCAACTGATAATCTAATAAAGCTCCACCTATAATATCATTATTAATTATTTTGCCCATGAAGGAAGTAAATCTAATTGGATGTTAAATACATAAGTGCCAATATAATAGGTTACTATGGTAACTAGTGCTATTCCAACAAGATTTAATACTAAACCTGTTTTTGACATATCAATTATATGTAAACGTTTTGTACCAAAAACTATAGCATTTGGTGGAGTAGCAACTGGAAGCATAAAAGCTAATGATCCGGCAATGGTTGCAGGTAACATAAAAAGTAATGGGTTTATTTCAACACTTAATGCCAAGCCAGCCAATACCGGTAAAAAAGTTTCAACGGTTGCTGTATTTGAAGTTATTTCGGTTAAGAATGTTACTAAAAATGTTATCGTTAAAATAATTAATATTGGATGTACAGTTTTTAACCAAATTAGTTGTTCACCAAACCAAAGAGACAGACCAGATTCTTTAAATCCTGTAGCCAAAGCAAAACCACCTCCAAAAAGTAAAATAATTTCCCATGGAATTTTTTCTGCGGTTTTCCAATCTAATAAAAATTTTCCTTTTTCCTTTTTTGAGGGAATTAAAAAAAGTAGTGTGGCAATAGCAATGGCAACAGTACCATCATTAAAATATTTTGGATATTCAAATAAATTAGACCAACCATAGATTGTAAAAGATCCAATTTTAATATCAACTCTAAAAAACCATAAAAGTGCTAAAAGAATAAAAAGAAAAGACAATATTTTTTCTTCAAATGACCATTTTCCCAGTTCTTTGTATTCATTTATAATGGTGCTTTTATCTATAGTTTTCCATTTTTTTGTTCTTTTTACAAAAACAAGATATAAATAACTCCAGGTAAAAATAAACATAATTACAACTATTGGTATAGCATAAAAAAACCAAGTTGCAAATGAAATTTCTGGTGCATCAGGAAAATAAATTTTAAATATTCTTGCAAAAGATAAATTTGGTGGAGTACCAACTAAAGTTGCAATTCCTCCTATTGAAGCACTATAAGCTATGGAAAGTAGTAAGCCAATTGAAAAATGTTTGACCGCTTCTTTGGTGTTAATTTCTTCTAATTTAGTGATAATTGAAATTAAAATAGGAATCATTAACATTGCTGTTGCAGTATTAGAAATCCACATAGATAAAAAAGCTGTTCCTAACATAAAACCCAGTAAAATTCTTCCTGGACTTACACCAACTACTAATAAAATTTTTAATGCCATACGTTTATGTAAATCCCATTTTTGAATAGCCAATGC
>JAUWLK010000272.1 GCA_030613745.1 Flavobacteriaceae bacterium
CGAGTTTGTAACGGTCGGAATAAACTGAAAAAGACTTTAAAAAGAAGTAGGTATAAATATTAATTAGGTGTAAAATGAAAAGAACCAAAACTCAAACACAAAAGAAATGGTATGACAATCAGATTTTGACAAATGTATTACTTTTAATATTCTTCCCCATAGGACTATATGCTCTATGGAAATCGAATACTATTGCAAAATGGTGGAAGATAACAGCATCAATATTAATTGGAATAATTGTAATTGGCAGTCTAATAGAAGACGATACAATATCTGAAAATTCAGAAAAATTAACTGATGAAAAACAGAATTTTGTTTTAAAAACAGAATTACCCGAAGAAAAAAAATGCAAATCTGAATTAGGGGTTTTAAAGTTGGACGTAAATGGTCATTCAGTAGGAAAAATTACAGAAATGACAGAATTAAAAAGAATGCTTAAAAAAGAAGATTGTGATATTATTGAGATAATCTATGAATGGAAAGGTTCATACAGAGATAATATGCCTAAAAAAATTATATATAATAAAAGAACAGGAAGATTGAAAGACATTTTTACAAGATACAATGTAATTGAAGATTATAAAAATGTATCTCCGGAAGGATTAATGAAGTTTTTAGATAAGGGTGAAAAAAGTTTTTATTTGCTGTCAGATTATACAGATGCGGAGTATGATTTTAATAATCGTGAAATGACAATAGAATCAGTTGGCAAACAACCCTATCAAAACGAACTAAACGGCTCTGTTCCAATCGTTAAAGATTACATTAAAGATAACTCAAAGGATGCGTCAAGCATAAGATTTATAGAAGGTCAAAGGTGAGTTCGTTTGACAAATTTTGGATTGTCAGATGTAAATATAAAGGGACTAATTCTTTTGATGCTATTGTAACAGAAAACAAATGGTTTTACATCCAGAATGAAAAAGTAGTAAAAACAAAAGAAATTCATTAAAAAGCCCATAACACCAGCTAAAAAATCATGCAGGTAAAGTCGCAAATTGAAAGCAAGAATAAGAAATAAGCACCGCAAAATCTTTTGCGATTTTGCTTTTATAAATAATTTTAAGAGGTCAAAAAAACAAAAGTTTTGCTTTCAAGCAAACTGAAAAGTCGCAGTTATATAACCTGCACGCTTTTTAGCCAAACGTTAGTGGCAATAAAATAATGAAAATAAGAAAGTTTAAAACATTAATATTCATAATTGTTTCTTTCATATTGTTTACTTGTGAAAGTAACAAAAGACAACAAAAGTTAAATAATTTGATTGATGTTGATCCAAAAATTGAAACAATTAATATAAAAAGGGATACGTGTTTTAGTAGAGCTGTTTTCATGGGTGGTGATATAAAAATTTTAAATGATGATAGCTCAGTTGTTTATTGTAATGCTATCTTAAGAAGAAATTTGCTTGAAATAAATTTAACGAACTGTTCAGGATGGGTACATCATAATATAAAAATTGAGATAGCTGATAGTTTATTCTTCATAAATTATCAGTACAGAAATGATGTTAGCAGAAATGTGTATTATCCTTTTACACAGGAGTTAAGAATTTCTAAATACCCAATTGGATATAATGATACAATTTCTGGAATTATAAATTTTGAAGGCATTTCACTTACTGAATTTACAAATCTCAAAACAAAAATTACAGGAAGATTTTCTTGTATTGTTGAAGGTGATACTTCTGAAAGATATAATTCAATAGATGAATCTTATCAACTTGCAGACTATGTCTATAATCTTAAATTTTCTTATAACAAGAGTGATAGTGATAAAATAAGTAATTATAAAAATCTAAAATATTTAGAGATAGGTAATATTGATGAATTACCTCAGGATATAACAAGGCTTTTAAATTTGGAGGTTTTGGATTTATCATTTAATGAAATAGAAGATTTACCCAATGAAATTGGGAATTTAAGAAGTTTAAAGAAATTAAATTTGTTAAAAAATAACATTTTAAAATTACCTCCCGGTATTGCAAATTGTAAAAATCTTGAAAAATTGTCTTTACGAAGAAATCATAATTTTGATTATAAAAGTATAATCTATGTAAGATATATTAAAGAAATTGACATTGGCTTAAATAATTTAAAAACTTTTCCTTCTGAGATTTATGAGATGAAGAATTTAGAAGTATTAAAAATAGGTGGTAACGATTTTAATTATGGGCAAGTATTAAAAAATTTGACTAAATTTAAACAGTTAATAAAAATTGAATTATGGAACTGTGAATTAAAAGAAGTTCCAGTTGAACTGTTTCAATTAAAAAACCTTGAAGAAATTGATCTTAGATATAATCCATTATCACAAAATGAAATTAACAAACTAAAATGTCAGTTGCCTTATACTAAAATTAAATATGATAAATATAAAAGCCACTAACAAATAAATAAACTGCATTGAAACGCAGTTTATTTGGGCCGTTAGCGGTAATAAGAGATGATAAAATGAAAACTCGACTTGAACATTGGAATGAAGAAAAATTAATTGAATTATTTATTGATGATTCTAAAAACGAATTAATAAAAGATTATTTAAAATCAATAAATTTTGAATCTAAAATACTATCTGATCAGGTTGAATTAATTCAGAATGCAAAAGAACTTATTTTTGATATCGAAGAAGGTAAACCATATATTCATGTTATTTCTCAATCATTATGCCTAGATACTTTTAAACTAAAAAATGAACAAATACTAAAATTTATATTTGATAGTAATGACGAAAATGACCTTTTTGAAGAAGTTAGAAATATAATTGCGATAGCATTGTCTTTGGATATTCCAGTTTACCCAAACACACCGAAATTAGAATCCGAATTAATAAAGTATTACAAAAATATATTAGAAGTTGGATTTACTGTGCTTGGAGAAAAAGGTGAGAGGATTAAGCTTAAAGCTACTAATTCAAAAGACATCAAAGATTTTAAAGCAAATAATCTAATTAATATTGACACTACTAAATATTGGTCAGCCTTAGACTTGCTGCTTTTAAAGGAAAATCTTCATGATGAGTTTTTGAAACTTAATAATGCTCAAAGGACTTTAAACTACTTAGAAGTTGCAATAAAAAGTTTAGAAAGTGCCTTATCAACAGAAAACAGAAATGAAAATACTCTTCAATCAATATTAACTAAAAATCCAATTTTATTTGGAATAGAGTATTCTAAGATTATTCCAAAGCATAGATTGGGTTCAGAATATGAAATGGATTATGCCCTTGAGAAATATTCAGGATTAATAGACTTAGTAGAAATAGAATCGAGTAACTTAAAACTATTCACAAAACAAGGAAATCCAACTAAAGATTTGGTACATGCGGAACAGCAAATAATTGATTGGCTCAATTGGATTGAGAAGAACAATTCCTACGCAAATTCTAAAGTGTCAGGA
>JAUWLK010000238.1 GCA_030613745.1 Flavobacteriaceae bacterium
CCTTTAAGATTAATTCCAACTGTTTCACCCCCCATTAATTCGGTCAATTCATCTTTTACAATTTTTATCATTAACTGCCCCGGATTTAAGGTAGTTAATACATTTTGACCTAATGCTTTTTCTTTTATTCTATTGGTAAAATCTTTAGCAATTTTAAAATTAACATCTGCATCTAATAATGCTCTACGTACTTCTTTGAGGGTTTCAGCTACATTAATTTCTGTTATACTTCCATGTCCTTTTAATACATGAAAAGCCTTATCTAATTTGTCGCTTAAATTGTTAAACATAATATCTTAAATCAATTTTAAATTTGCCTTGTTTTTGATAGTTTGCAAAGATAAGAAATAATAAAGTTCTTTAGATGAATAGATGGTCATGTTTGAAAAGATTATTTTATGAAATATAATCTATGAGATCTGAAATCATTTTAACACCTTTTTTCAATTGTTCTTTTGTTATAAATTCATTGGCGCGATGGGCTTGTTCAATACTACCAGGACCACAAATTATAGTTTCTAAACCCGCGTTAGAAAATTGACCGGCTTCTGCGGCATAAGCTACAGTACCAATATCATCTCTGCCACTTAATTTTTGTATGATGGGCACTATTGAAAGGTGATCAGGAGTATCTAAAGCTGGTACAGCAGGATGATCTTCGGTAAGTACAATTTTAAAATTAGGGTTGATGTGTTTGAGGGTTTCTATTCTGCTTTGACAATACTCTAAAAATTCTTTTTTGATTTCATCAATACTATCTTGTGGAATGATACGAACATCCCAATAAAAAGTACAAGTATTTGCAATAACATTTGGTGCAACACCTCCATTTATTTTACCAATATGTATTGAACTGTGTGGGGGTGTAAAACGTTTATCAATATGACCATCATCAATTAAAGAATCCATTTTTTGATCTAACCATACAATTAATTTAGCAGCTTCATGAATGGAACTCACTTCTTGTTTTATACGACTGCTATGCCCTTCAGACCCATAAACGGTTGTTTTAAAAACACATATACCTTTTTGCCCTACAATGGGTTGCATTAAAGTAGGCTCACCAATAAAGGCATATTTGGGTTGCTCTTTATAATGACTTAAAATATTTGCAATTAAATCTGGCGCACCGACACATCCAATTTCTTCATCATACGAAAAAGCAAAATAGATAGGTTTTTTGAGTTTGGTTTCGGTCATTTTTTTGAGATTTATCAAGCAACAAGCTAAATATGCTTTCATATCGCAAGAACCACGACCGTACAATTTTCCATCTGGTTTTTCTGTAAGTAAAAAGGGTTCAGTATCCCATGCCTGGCCATCTACAGGCACAACATCTGTATGACCAGATAAAATAAAACCACCATCAACAGCAGGTCCAATTCTACAATGAATAGAGGCTTTAGTTCCTTTTTTATTGGGCACTAAATTGTAATCTACATTGTTATGAGATAGAAAATCTGTAATATATTTTATAATTTCAAGATTGCTTTGTCCTCCTAAAACAGGAAAGCCTACTAAGTCTTTAAGAATTGATTGTGCTGTCATATAAATATAGAATTATGCGGGTCCCCAATTGGTATATACACTAAATGTAAGGAAAAGCCATGAAATTAATAAGATTGCAATTGCAACAGGAAAAATATAACGCAACCATTTGTCTAAACTCACACGGCACATGCTAAGCATTGCTATCAACCCACCCAAAGTTGGATTAATCAAATTTGTAACACCATCACCTATTTGAAAGGCTAAAATAGTACTTTGTCTGGTTAAGCCTATAACATCGCCAAGTGGAATCATAATTGGGAGTGTTGCTAAAGCCTGACCACTACCAGACGGGATTAAAAAGTTTATTGCCGATTGTGAAATAGACATAAAAATAGAAGCAGAATACACAGGTAAATCAGAAAGCATAACAACCAATGCATGTGATATAGTATCACTTATATGGGCTTGCTCCATTAAAATTTTTATGGCAGCAGCAAAGCCAACCATAAAAGCACCAGGGGCACTTATACCAACATATTTAAGAATAGTTTCACTTAATTCAAAGGGTTTTAAGCGTCCTGCTAATCCACTAAAAATAGCAATCAAAATAAAAATAGCCGAAATATCATTAAGATACCAATGGAAGACAAAAATACCATAAAGCATCATTGTCATACCTGCTAAAAAGATAGTTAAAACAAAATAATCTTGTTTGGTTAGAAAATAATTTTGTATTGGCTTTGATAATGTTAAACCAGAACTGTCTACATCTTTTGTGAGTGAGGCATCTTTATTTTTTTCAATTTTTTTGAAGTAGCGTAAATTGTAGTAAGCCATAATACTCAAAGCTGTAAAACTAAGAACACTTCGTAATAATACACCTGAAAACATAGGTAGACCAGCAATTTTATGACCAATACCAACGGTATAGGGGTTTATTGGAGAAAGCCCAAAACCAACGGTTATAGCTCCAACGCTTATACCTGCAGCCAGCATTAGATCACCACCAATAGCGAGACTAAGAACGGCGGCAATAGGTACTAAAGCTATATTGTTTTCATATCCAATAGCAACACCAGCCAGTCCAAATACAAATGTCATTAAAACAACAATAAGATATTTTTTATTTTGTCCCATTTTTCTAACCAAATTACCCACAATATTTTCAATCATATTGGTTTTTTGAAGTACACCAAACATTATACCTCCAGCAAGGACTACAAAAATAATTTCAGAAGCAGCTGTAAATCCAAGAGGTAATGCTCTAAATATATCCATAAAACTAGTAGGTGTCGAGGAGATTATTTTAAAAGTACCCGGAATAACTCGAAAACGACCTTCAATTAATTGGCGTTGGTATTCGCCAGCAGGAATAAAATAAGTTGATGCAGCCACCGCTACCATAATTAAAAAAAGCATCACAACAGGATGCGGAATTTTTGATAACCAATTTTTTTGCATTACTTAAATTTTAACTTTTTAAAAGTATTGAAAAAAATGTTATTAGAAAATATTTATGAATTAATTTTAAAGAGAGAAAGACTATAATCATTTTTTTGATTTCTCAAATCTTATGGAAGTTGAATTTACACAATATCGTTTACCTGTAGTTTCTTTTGGGCCATCATCAAAAATATGACCTAGATGACCACCACAGCTAGTGCAAATAATTTCAGTTCGTATCATTCCGTGACTGGTATCAGAAATATAAGTAACCTTTCCTTCAATAGCATCATCAAATGATGGCCAACCACAGTGTGATTGATATTTTGAATCTGACTCAAAGAGCTGTATATCACATGCGGCGCAATAATAAGTACCTTTTTCAAAGTTATTAGTATAGCCAAAATCTCCAGGATTATCAGTGCCTTTTTCACGTAAAATATAATATTGTTTAGGTGTAAGAATGGTTTTCCATTCTTTATCGGATTTGGTAACTTTTTTATTCATTTTATCTTTTTCTTGAGCTTTTAATGAGAAGTTAAAAGTGAGGATTATTATTAATATAATAGTTAGTCTTTTCATTTTATAAATTCAATAATTCGTTGAATAATTAGTGTGTCTTTAAAAATTTTGTGATGACCTAATCCATTTGTGATTAAAAGTTCACCATTTTTAAGACTTTGACGAATTTCAATTGCATTGCTTACTGGAACATATTTATCTTCACTATCATGTATTACTAAAGTTGGAATATTTACTTTTTTGGCAGCAATATGTGATGAGAATTGATTGAGATTAAATCCTAATCGCTTGTCGTATAATCTTTTTAATTTTATAGCTATTATGGGTTTTAATTCAATTTTTTGAATAAAATTTTTAATAATTTCAGGGATAGAGTTATCTGCGCCTATAATAACTAATTTTTTAATATCTAATCCTGCTGCTATTGAATTTAGTAGTGACATACCTCCAAAAGAATACCCAATTGCAGCTTCAAATGGTCCATATTTTTTATTAATATGATCAATGGTTTTTACAAATTCAATCATTGAAGTTGTTTTGCCGGATGATAATCCA
>JAUWLK010000303.1 GCA_030613745.1 Flavobacteriaceae bacterium
ACTTTAACATCTTTACCTGTACCATGAGGTAGAGTAACTACTCCTCTCACCATTTGATTTGCTTTACGAGGGTCAACACCTAAACGTATTGCAAGATCAACACTTGCATCAAATTTTACTTTGGTGATTTCTTTTACTAAAGAAGACGCATCTAATAAAGTATATGATATATTCACATCAATTTTAGCGTAAGCTTCTTTTTGTTTTTTTGTTAATTTTGTCATCTTCTTTATGCTGTTTTAACAGGAGCCTGTCCTTTTACTTTAATCCCCATAGATCTTGCAGTTCCAGCAATCATTATCATAGCTGATTCAACTTTAAAAGCATTTAAATCTACCATTTTATCTTCAGCAATTTTTCTTATTTGATCCCAAGTAACTGTAGCCACTTTCTTACGATTAGGTTCTCCTGATCCTTTTTTAACTTTAGCTGCTTCTAACAATTGTGCCGATGCTGGTGGAGTTTTAACAACAAAATCAAATGATTTATCTTTATAAACATTGATTGATACAGGTAATATTTTACCCATTTTATCTTGAGTTCTAGCATTAAATTGCTTACAGAACTCCATGATGTTAACCCCGGCAGCACCCAATGCAGGTCCTACAGGAGGTGAAGGGTTTGCTGCGCCTCCACGTACTTGTAATTTAACAACCTTACTAATTTCTTTTGCCATCTTTTAAACTTTAATTAAGAAAATACATTAATGGAAGCTAATGTATTAACGAAATGTGTAACATTTATGAGACTTTTTCAACTTGCATATAGTTTAATTCTAATGGAGTTTTTCTTCCAAAAATCTTAACCATAACTTCAAGTTTTCGTTTTTCTTCGTTTATTTTTTCAATTGTTCCATCAAATCCATTAAATGGACCATCAATAACTTTTACAGTTTCTCCAATTATAAAAGGTATAACTACATTTTCATTTTGAATTGCCAATTCATCAACTGTACCTAGCATTCTGTTTACTTCTGATTTTCTTAAAGGAACTGGATCTCCTCCTTTTGTCTCCCCCAAAAACCCAATCACACCAGTAACAGCTTTAATTATATGAGGTACTTCACCACTTAAATTAGCTTCTATCATGATATAACCCGGAAAATATACTTTTTCTTTATGGTATTTTTTTCCTTTTCGGATTTGGATTACTTTTTCGGTAGGAACAAGAACTTGATTAACAAAATCAGATAAACCCAATCGAGAAATTTCATTTTCTATATAAGTTTTAACTTTATTTTCTTGTCCACCAATAGCTCTTACAGCATACCATTTCATTACAGAAGAATCAGACATCTTTTTTATTAATTAAAAATATTAAAATATTTTTCTAAACCAGTTTGGAAAAATTTATCAACTAAAAATACTGCAATCGCAAAAATTATTGTAAATACCGCAACTAATACTGTATTTTTTTGCGCTTCATTCCATGGCATCCAAGTAACATTATTTTTTAATTCTACAAATGATTCTTTTATATAATTTACTATATCCATTATTGTTTTGATTTACGCACGGGTGGAGAGGCTCGAACTCCCGACACCTGGTTTTGGAGACCAGTGCTCTACCAACTGAGCTACACCCGTATTTAGTATCTATATTCTTTTAATTTATTTCAGAATAAATTACACTAAAAGTTAATTATTGATTTTAAAAGAATATAAGGTGCCTCTTTAAAAGAAGCACCTGATATTTTAAAAAATTCAATTAAGGTTTTATTTGTATCAGTCAAGAATTTCTGTAACCTGACCGGCACCAACAGTTCTACCACCCTCACGAATTGCAAAACGTAAACCTAGATTTAATGCGATTGCTTGATGTAAGTCAACTGTAATAGTTAAGTTATCTCCAGGCATTACCATTTCAACACCAGCAGGTAAATTAATAGTACCTGTAACGTCAGTAGTTCTTACATAGAACTGTGGACGATAGTTTTTATGGAATGGCGTATGACGTCCACCTTCTTCTTTTTTCAAGATATAAACCTCAGCTTTGAATTTAGCATGAGGAGTAATTGAACCTGGTTTACAGATTACCATACCTCTTTTAATTTCGTCTTTATCAATACCTCTTAATAATATCCCAACGTTATCACCAGCTTCACCTCTATCTAGTATTTTACGAAACATTTCAACTCCTGTAACAGTAGAAGTTAATTTTTCAGCTCCCATACCTATAATATCTACAGAATCACCAGTATTAGCAACTCCCATTTCAATACGACCAGTTGCAACAGTACCTCGACCAGTAATTGAAAATACATCTTCAACAGGCATTAAAAAATCTTTATCAACATCACGTTTAGGTAATTCAATCCAAGTATCTACTGCATCCATCAATTCCATAATTTTATCCATCCATTTAGGCTCTTTGTTTAAAGCACCTAAAGCAGATCCTTGAATTACAGGAGTATTATCTCCATCATAATCATAGAAAGATAATAATTCTCTAATTTCCATTTCAACAAGTTCTAATAATTCTTCATCATCAACCATATCCACTTTATTCATGAATACAACTAATCTAGGAATACCTACCTGACGACCTAATAAGATATGCTCTCTTGTTTGAGGCATTGGTCCGTCTGTTGCAGCTACAACGATGATTGCACCATCCATTTGAGCAGCACCAGTTACCATATTCTTAACGTAATCGGCGTGACCCGGACAGTCAACGTGTGCGTAATGACGTTTCTCAGTTGAATATTCTACGTGTGCAGTATTAATAGTAATACCTCTTTCTTTTTCTTCTGGAGCGTTATCGATTTGATCAAATTCTTGAATTTCAGAAAGTCCTTTTTCTGCTAACACTACAGTAATTGCAGCTGTTAAAGTAGTTTTACCGTGG
>JAUWLK010000195.1 GCA_030613745.1 Flavobacteriaceae bacterium
TCTTTAAAAGAATGTAAAATTATGTTGATAGAAAATAAAACTACAGCCCATACAGGAGATATTAAAACAGAAATAACTAAAAGTATTAAACAACAAACAGAGTGATTTTTTTTCATTTGTAACAAATTAATAAGTTATCAATTTTTATAAAATATAATTACGATTCGTTTCCCAAAAACGAAAACACATTTTTATATACTCATAATTTTACCTACCTTTCATTGCTAAAATTAACAGTAATGAGTAGGGAGAATAAATCAAAAAATATTGAACCTGAAAAAAGGGATACACGGAAAATAAATTCCAAGGTATACTTCAAAGAACTGGCTAAACTACAAATTGAACTTGTAAAACTTCAAGAGTGGATTAAGCATGAAAATTTAAAAGTTGTTGTTTTATTTGAAGGAAGGGATGCTGCAGGAAAAGGAGGAGTGATAAAAAGAATTTCTCAAAGTTTAAACCCTAGAATATGTAAGGTAGTTGCTTTAGGTACACCAACAGATAGGGAAAAAAGCCAATGGTATTTTCAACGGTATGTACCTCATTTACCGGCAGCTGGAGAAATGGTGCTTTTTGATCGTAGTTGGTATAACAGAGCTGGAGTAGAGCGTGTTATGGGGTTTTGTAACACCAAACAGTATGAAGAGTTTATGCGCACTTGTCCAGATTTTGAACGTATATTAATTCGCTCAGGAATAATACTTATAAAATACTGGTTTTCAGTTTCAGATGAAGAACAGGAAAGACGCTTTCAGTCAAGAATAGATGATCCAACAAAACGATGGAAATTGAGTCCGATGGATTTAGAGTCTCGTGAAAAATGGTTAGAATACAGTAAAGCCAAAGATGAAATGTTTAAATATACTGATACCAAACAATCACCTTGGTATGTAGTACCGGCAGATAACAAAAAAAGAGCTAGACTTAATTGTATTAATCATCTACTTGAATTGATACCTTACAAGGAGGTTGAACATAAAAAGAAAGTTCTTAAACCAAGAAAAAAAGAGGAAGGATATATTCGACCACCTTTTTCTGACCAAACATTTGTGCCAGAAAAATATTAAACTAAAGTCTTTGACCTAAGGTGAGAGGTTTTATTCCATTCTTAGATAGAGAAATTGAACTACTGCCAACTTGAATATAATAGAGTTTAATTTTATTTTTCATTAATGTTAACCGCCGAGTTAATAATCAATATTTTGTATTAAAAAATAAAAAATGTTAGAAACTAGCAGATTATTTTTAAGAGAATTTAAAATTTCAGATGCCAAAAAAATATGGGAATTAAATTCAGATGAGGAAGTGTTAAAATATACTGGAGATAAACCATTTGATTCTGTGAAAAGTGCAGAAAAATTTATATTAGAATACCAAGATTATAAAAAAAATGGATTTGGAAGATGGGCAGTGATTGACAAATCTAAAAATGAGTTTATCGGATGGTGTGGCTTAAAATTAAATGAAAAAAACCTTATTGATATCGGATTCAGATTTTTTAAACAACAATGGAATAAAGGTTATGCAACTGAAGCTGCTCAAGCTTGTTTAAACTACGGTTTTGATAGTTTAAATATAAAAGAAATTGTCGGTAGAGCTGATAAAGAAAATAAGTCATCAATAAGAGTTTTAGAAAAATTAAACATGACTTTTTGGAAAATAGATTCTTGTGAAGGTTTTGATAATGCAGTTTACTACAAAATAAAAAATAATGAAAGAGATAATTTACAATAATATAAAAGGGAAAAAAGTATTACTCCTTTTTATTCTCACGAATCTTGTTTATGCTTTTATGTTATTGGTAACAATTCCAAAAGTAATGAGCTTTTCAAATGGAATGAAATTATTGGATATGCTCCCAACAGGATATAATGCGGAATATGTAAATTCATTATTTGATATTCTTGGTGAAAAAGGAAGAGAAGTTTATCTGTTCAATCAAATTCCAATTGATATGATCTATCCTTTTCTTTTTGGAATTAGTTTTTGTCTAGTCCTTGCTTATTTTTTTCAAAAGTTGAGCAAGTTAAATGGATATTTTTTATACTTGTGTTTGCTTCCTGTTGTTGCTGGTATTTTTGATTATCTAGAAAATATAGGAATAATTACCATGCTAATTAATTATCCAAATTTATCAAAATCACTAATTACAACTACAAATATTTTCACAATTTTTAAAAGTGTATTCACAACAGTCTATTTTGTAATATTATTTGTAACAATTGTTATGGTCATAATTAAATATGCTAAAGGAAAAATAAAGAATTAAAGATCAATAATTATCAATATTTAGACTGAAAATAATTTTTGTATTTTTACAAAAAGAGGATTTACTTATCTCAGTAAAAGATTAAGTTCTTATGTAAGTTATCACATATAAATTAGACTACTCAACTATCACTTTTAATCAGTTTCATAATGCTTTCAAACCAAATTAGTCCTACCGAATCACAATTAGCCCAACTAAAAAAATTTCCAAAAGATACACCATTGGTTATGCTTAACATTTTAAAATTTAAAGTACAAACCAATACCAATGAGACAGGTAAAGAAGCTTATGCAAGGTATTTTAAAAATGCTTCTCCTTTTGTAAAAAAATCAGGGGCTAAATTAATTTGGAAAGGTAAAATATTACGCACAGTGATTGGTAATTCAGATAACCAGGCGCATCTAACTTTTTTAGTTGAATATCCTTCTGTAGATCATTTTTTTGCATTGATAATGGATCCTGAATACCAAAAAATTGCTGGTGACCGATCTATTGCTTTAGAGTATGGAGGTTTACTAGCTTGTAAAACCATTTTGTAATGGGCGAAATTAAAACACATTATCGTACTTGTAATCTTTGTGAAGCAATGTGTGGTATTGAAATAACATATCAAAACAAAACTGTTATTGCAATAAAAGGAGATAAAAAAGACGTCTTAAGTGAAGGGCACATTTGTCCGAAAGCTACTGCCTTAACAGATTTATATAATGATAAAGATCGTCTTAAAACTCCTATTAAAAAAACAACAAATGGTTGGATTTCTATATCTTGGGAAGAAGCTTATAACGAAGTAGCTAGTCAATTAAAACGTATTCAAAAACAATATGGTAAAAATGCTATTGGTTCTTATCGAGGTAATCCAACAGTACATAATATCGGACTTATGCTGTTTGGAGCACCATTTATTCAAAGTTTAGGTTCCAATCAAGTCTATACAGCTACTTCAGTAGATCAATTACCACATCATTTTGCTTCTTTAATGATGTTTGGTCATTATCTAATGCTTCCTATACCTGATATTGATAGAACTGATTTTATGCTGATTATGGGAGGAAATCCTGCAGTTTCTAATGGAAGTATAATGACAGCTCCTGATTTTTCAAATCGATTAAAATCAATTAAAAAACGTGGAGGTCAAGTTATTGTTATAGATCCCAGATTTACTGAAACTGCTAAAATTGCCAATCAACACCATTATATAAAACCAGGTACAGATGCCTTGTTACTTTTAGCTATAATTCATGTAATTTTTAAAGAAAATTTAGCAACATCTGGAAATCTTAAAAATCACATTAATGGATGGGATACTATTAAAGAGCTTGTAAAGAAATATCCACCAGAAAAAATAGCTAATATTGTTGGTGTAGATAAAGAAGATATAAAGCAATTGGCTATTAATTTCGGTCAAGCTAAAACAGCTGTTTGCTATGGGAGATTGGGACTTTCTACGCAAGAATTTGGAGGAGTTTGCCAGTGGCTGGTTAATGTTTTAAACTGTATAACAGGTAATTTAGATAGTATTGGAGGTGCATTATTTACACTACCTGCTATTGATATTGTTGGTTTTTCAAAAAAGACAGGTAAAACAGGTAGTTTTAATAAAATACAAACAAATGTTCATAATTTGCCCGAATTTACCGGAGAGTTTCCTGTTTCTGCATTAGCCGATGAAATATTAACTCCCGGGGAGAATCAAATAAAAGCGATGGTAACTATTGCAGGGAATCCTGTATTATCTACTCCGAATGGCAAACAACTTGAAAAAGCATTTGAATCGTTAGAATTTATGGTTGCTATTGATATTTATTTAAATGAAACAACAAAACATGCAAATATTATTTTACCAACCGCAACTGGCTTAGAAACACCTGTGTATGATTTGGTTTTTCATCAATTTGCAATTAAAAATACAACTAAATATTCTGATACTCTCTTTGAAAAAAATAAAGAACAACGTCATGATTGGGAAATTTTAAAAGACTTAACTTCTTGCTTAAGCGGAAAAGAGAATCCTTTAAATTTAGAGCAAACATTAGATTATATGCTGCAATTTAGTAGTTATTCAACGCCTAAACTTTCTGTTGAAGAATTAAAAAAACATCCTCACGGAATAGACTATGGTTATTTAAAACCACAATTACCCGAACGGTTATTTACTGAAGATAAAAAAGTAGAGTTAGCAAACTCTTTATTTATTGCAGATCTAGATCGTTTGAATGATAAATTAGAACTGTGGAAAACCAATATAACTTCCACTTACCCTTTTATATTAATTGGTAGAAGACATTTACGTTCTAATAATTCTTGGATGCACAATAGCAAACGATTAGTAAAGGGTAAAAATCGTTGCACACTGCTTATTCATCCTAAAGATGCTGATTATTTAAAATTTATTGATGGTCAAACTGTAAGCATAAGCTCAGATGTAGGTCATGTAAAACTTGCTATTGAAATTAGTGATTCAATTATGACTGGTGTAGTTAGTATACCACATGGATGGGGGCATAATAGAAAAGGTACAAACTTAACCGTTGCAAAAGAAGTTGCAGGTGTAAGCATAAATGATTTAACCAATCCAAAGAATGTTGACTGCTTAACTGGTAATGCGGATTTTAGTAGTACTAAAGTTAGAATAGAAAAGGTATAAGAATCTATTCAAATCCCAGTAAATCAGATTTATGTAAACAATAAAATATTGTATTAC
>JAUWLK010000006.1 GCA_030613745.1 Flavobacteriaceae bacterium
AGCTTCTTTAGTTAAATCAGTATCTCTACTAATAATGGTTTGTAAGCCGTTAATAATTTGAGCAGAAACAACTATGGGATCAATACCTCCCCAAGGTCTTGAACCATGTGTTTGTTTACCATGTACTTTTATTACAAAGCGTTGAGCTGCAGCCATTGTCCCTCCTGGTTTATATGTAATTTTGCCTACATCTAATCCAGCAGCCATATGTAAGCCAAAAATTACATCTACATCTGGATTTTTTAATACACCTTCTTTCACCATCATTTTAGCCCCACCTTCTTCACCCGGAGGTGTACCTTCTTCTGCTGGCTGAAAAATAAACTTTACAGTTCCTTTCAAATCCTTTTTTATCTTACTTAACACCTCTGCCGTTCCCATTAAAACAGCAGTATGTGCGTCGTGCCCACAAGCATGCATAACACCTGTTTCTATTCCATTATAAGTACTTTTTACTTTTGAAGCAAAAGGAACATCAACTCTTTCAGTAACTGGTAAAGCGTCAATATCAGCTCGTAAGGCTACAACCGGACCAGGTTTTCCACCTTTTAAAATTCCAACAACTCCTGTATGTGCAATTCCTGTTTCAACTTCAAAACCTAAATTTTTTAAATGAGCAGCTATTTTTTTTGCTGTTTCAAACTCTCTATTTGATAATTCCGGATGTTCATGAAAGTACCTCCTCCATTCAATAACTTTTGAATCAATATTTTCAATTAGTTTTTTTGTTTTGTCTGTTTGTGCTTGTATTCCTATTGCTATTAACAATAAAAATAATGTTAGTTTTTTCATTTTAATTTCTTAAATAATTAATTCTCTGCATATATACAGAAAACAGATAACTATTCAATCAAGTTTGTAACATTTACATTATTTAATCCACAAACTTAATTCCTAAAGTTATTATATCGGCATTTAAATCATTGCTTCGTTGGTAGTGATTGTATCGCAAATCAATATTTTTCAATCCAAATTTCCATATTTTAGCTTTTGTAAAAATATCTGTATATCTTAATGCTACTCCGTATTGGTTAGCATCAAAAGCGGATAAATCATAATCTGAAGTATAATATTCTTCTGTTGATAAATGTACTTCTTTAGGAGCAAAATAATCAGATTCTGTTTGTGTATAAAAACGATATAATGGTGCAACAGTAAACTTTGATGCTATTTTTATTGGTAATTCAATACTAGCTGTATGTGATGTAATTCCCCAATCATCATCATAATATCTATAGTACGATCTAATCACAATATATTCATTTATATAAAAGTTTAATCGTGCCCCTATAGGAAATTTAAATCTATTGGTTGGTAAATTTTCATTGTCATCAGCCAATTGAAACTCTTCAATAAATGAATCTGGTTTATCTGCAAAATATACACGATGATAAGGTGTTGATAATAATCCATCTTGTATAATAATATCAAAAAACAAAGATCCTTGAATACTTTTTGTTAATATTTGGGAAAAACTTACAGACAAAGCATATGAATTTCTATGTTCATCAGTATTAGGTATAAAAGCAGAAGGATTATAATCGGGATTACCAGTTATAGTATATCCATTAAAAAAATCGCCATTTAAACCATCTTTAAAAAATTCTTTTAATTCTTTTGGATATATTGACCTCCATTTATCAAAATAAAGCTGTGCTTTAAAACTCAATTCGGTATTTTGCTCATTAAATAATTTTGTAAATGACCCTCCTACTCCAATTGAAAAATAATCATATTCAGTAGAAAATCCAATATTACCGCTTACAATAGTATTTCTATTTTCTGAACTGTGGGAATAATCTGCCAAACCATGAACTAAAACATCCCCCATGGAAGCTCCAGAAGACACATACCAAGGACTTGCTGGTTTATCAGATGAAAACGGATCAATATTACTTGAAGATGCTGAGGTATAAGCTGATATACCAATATCAACCGTTAAAACATCATCACCATTTATTGGTAAACTAACAACAATTGATGAAGTGACATCTGTTAGTTCTTCTGTACCTTCTCCTCCCGCTACAGAAGAATGAATTCCGTCTTGAGTATAAAAACTCATTAATATGTCTATTTCCGTAGATTCTAAAACTTTTTTCTGATAGGAAGATTTTGTGTCTTCTTGAGCTGTCAATTTTAAAACACTAAAAAGTACAAACACTATAATAAATTTAATTTTCATCACAATTTTTCTTTCTAATTACAACCGCAACCTCCACCTGTTTTCCCTCCGTTTGCACCTGCAGCAGATTCACGGTATGTTTGAAAAGTTGTTTCAAATCTTTCCATTTTTTGGACTGACAAAACCATATCTGGATCATTAATATTCATTTTTTGATATTCTTTTACCACTGTACATGATGAAACTGCAATTAACAAAAGCAGAATAATAATAATTTTCATATTAATTTTTTTTACTATTAATTATATTTTTGAATTGGATGCCTTTAGAATTATGAATTCTATTATTATCATCAATAATTACACATTCAACTCCTTTTAATTGATTGATTAAATCAATTCCTACTGAAGCACCCATCACAAAAATTGATGTAGCTAAGGCATCTGCTAACTCTGCTTTAGGTGCAAAAACAGTTGCGCTAACTATTCCATTTGCTGGATATCCTGTTTTAGGATTAATAATATGACTATACCTTTTTCCATCAAAATAGATGAATTTTTCATAATTTCCTGAAGTCACAACAGCCTGATTATCAATATCAAACCATGAGTAAATTTTATTTTTATTCAAAGGGTTTATAATACCCGCTTTCCAACTTTGACCATCTGGTTGTTTTCCCCAACAATTTAGATCACCAGAAGCATTTATCAATCCTGCTCTTACTCCTTTTTCTTGTAATAATTTTTTAGCTTTATCAGCAGCATATCCTTTACCAATTGCACCAAAACCAATTTTCATTCCCTTATGTTTTAAAAATACTGTTTGGTCATTATCATTTAATATGATGTTTTTATAACCCACTTTTTCTACTGATTTCTTTATCGCTTCCGCGGAAGGTATCTCGGTCATTGTCCCGTCAAATTTCCAAATTTCATCCATGGATGCATACGAAATATCAAAAGCGCCATTAGTAATCTTAGAAACCTGAATAGACCGATTGATCAGATCAAATAATTCTTTACTTACTTTAACAGGTTTTATTCCTGCATTATGATTTATTTTAGATGTTTCAGAATGTTTATCCCAAGAAGAAATTAATTTTTCAATTCGTTTAATTTCTGTAATAGCTATATCAATATATTTATTCCCTTTTTCCTCTGAAGAAGCTACCACTGAGATATCAAACCTACTCCCCATTTGTTTCAATACATGGTCATATTTTTTATCTTGAGCTGACACTGACTGTATTAAAATAATTTGAAAAAAAATCAGAAAAGGAATTTTCATTTTTCAAATGTAATCAATTCATCTATATATGACTGGGGTGAAATATCTTTATACCCGGTTTCTCCTAATACTTTGCCATTTTTATCTAAAACCAAAACCAATGGAAAATAACCTTTTTTGTTATATTTTTCTGCCAGCGCATCATTATGTGTTTGTTGCTCTTTTGATAATTTATTAGTTTTTCTTTTTGGAAAATTTAATTTTAATAAAACCCAATTTTCTTCTGCATACTCTTTAAAATCTTTACTTTCCCAAATATATTTTTCTAATTTTATACAAGGTGCACACCAATCAGAACCAGCAAAAACCATTATAATATTTTTATTTTCTTTTTGAGCCAATGCTTTTACCTCATCAAAATTTATGAACCACTCTTGGGCTATTAATGCATTAAAAGAAAAAAGAAAAGAAATCAATAATATACTAATTCGCTTCATGTATTTAAATTATGTAATTAAAGTATACAAATATAAAAATTATAACTAAACTTAATTACTACAAAAAATCCCACATAAAGTGGGATTTAACATCTATTTAACCAAGTAAATATTATCTGGTAAACAACATTTCACGATATTTAGTTAATGGCCAAAGTTCATCATCAATCATTAATTCTAATTTATCACAATGATATCTTACTTCATCAAAATATGGTCTTACTTTATCACAATAATCTATAGCCTTAGCTTCAGCTTCTTCAATAAGATTAGCTTTTTTACGCTCTTCAATCATTAAATTTGTTTTGGTTGTAATTCCTGCAATATGCTCAGAAATTTTTCTTATTAAATCCATTTGATCTTTTGCAATGGCTTCAAACTCATTACCAAAAACTTTTTTTAATCCTGTTACATTTTTGATTAATATATTTTGATAATTAACTGCAGTTGGCACTACGTGATTTAGTGCAATATCACCTAAAACTCTACCTTCAATTTGAATACGCAAAGAATATTCATCCAATTGAATTTCATGACGAGCTTTTATTTCAACCTCACTCATCACTTTCATTTCACCATACAGATCAATAGTTTTTTGGGATATTTTTGATTTAAGAGCAATAGGTGTAGTTTTATTATTACTTAAACCTCTTTTTTTAGCCTCTTTTTCCCATTCAATACTATATCCATTACCTTCAAACAAAATATCTTTTGATTGTTTGATATACTCACGTAACACATTAAAAATAGCTTCATCTTTTTTCAAATCTTTATTTTTGATCAAACTATCAACTTCAATTTTAAAATCCTTTAATTGTTTAGCAACAATTGTATTTAAAATTGTCATTGGTTTGGCACAGTTAGCTTGTGAACCAACAGCCCTAAATTCAAATTTATTTCCTGTAAAAGCAAAAGGAGAAGTTCTATTTCTATCCGTATTATCTAATAAAATTTCAGGAATCTTACCAACTACATTTAATTTTAAATCTGTTTTTTCTTCAGGTGATAGTTTTCCATCAGTTACACCTTCTAAATCATTTAATACTTTTGTCAATTGTTCGCCAATAAATACTGAAATAATTGCTGGTGGTGCTTCATTTGCCCCTAACCTATGATCATTACTTGCAGATGCAATACCTGCACGCATTAATTCTTCATATTCTCTAATTGCTTTTATGGTGTTAATAAAAAAAGTTAAAAATTGTAAATTACGCATAGGTGTTTTACTCGGACTTAATAAATTAATTCCCGTATTGGTACTCAATGACCAGTTATTGTGTTTACCCGAACCGTTAATTCCGGCAAATGGTTTTTCATGAAATAAAATTCTAAAATTATGTTTTGATGCTACTTTACCCATAACATCCATTAATAATGAATTGTGATCAACAGCCAAGTTAGCTTCTTCATAAATTGGTGCTAATTCAAATTGATTTGGTGCCACCTCATTATGACGAGTTTTAACAGGTATACCCAACTTCATACATTCAAATTCTAATTCACGCATAAAATTCAATGCTCTTTGAGGAATACTACCAAAATAATGATCATCTAATTGCTGACCTTTAGCAGATGAATGACCTAATAAAGTCCGACCTGTCATAATCAAATCAGGACGAGATATAACTAAAGCTTTATCTATCAAAAAATATTCTTGTTCCCAACCTAATGAAGCTGTTACTTTTTTTACATTTTTATCAAAATATTTTGCAATTGCTGTAGCATGTTTATCAACTGATTGTAAAGCTCTTAAAAGTGGAGTTTTATTATCTAATGCTTCTCCTGTATATGCAACAAATATTGTAGGAATACACAAAGTTGTGCCATAAATAAAGGCAGGAGATGTAGGGTCCCAAGCGGTATAACCACGTGCTTCAAAAGTATTTCTTATTCCTCCACTTGGAAAACTTGAAGCATCTGGTTCTTGTTGTACCAATTCACTACCTCCAAATCTTTCAATAGCATTACCACCACCAATTGGCTCAAAAAATGCATCGTGTTTTTCGGCAGTTCCACCCGTTAGTGGTTGAAACCAATGCGTATAATGTGTAACTCCTTTTGCCATAGCCCAATCTTTCATTGACGAAGCTACTTGATCTGCAATTTTTCTATCAATTTTAGATCCATAATTCATTGCATTCATTACACCTTCATAAGCATCTTTAGTTAAATATTGGCGCATTGTGTTTTCACTAAACACATTTATTCCAAAACTTTCTGAATGTTTTCTCGGTTCAATAAACTTTATAGGTTTTCTGTTTATTGTTTGCTTTAATGCTTTAAATCTAAAAGAAGTCATAGTTTTTTATTTATGTATTACTGTGCAAAAATATAAATTTTTACAAAAAAACAACATCATACCCCTGTTTTTTTAGGGTTATTTTTCTATTTTTATTAAATAGAAAATATTATACCCTAATTTTTATTAATACAGAAATAAAAGAATGTATTTTTAAGAGATGCTTTATTTACAGCATTAAAGCTATAAAAACCACATAGAGTCCTAGTAGTATCAATCCTTCTTTCCAGCTCAATTTCATACGTTCGGGAACAAAAACTAAAGGAAATATGAGTAATGCAATAAATAACATCCAAATAATATCATTAGTTAATAAACCCGGATCCTGAACTGTTAAAGGTGTTACCATAGAAGTGATACCTAGTACGGCTAATATATTAAACACATTTGAACCTAATAAATTACCAAGTGAAATAGCTTTTTCTTTTTTAATAACAGCAATTATTGATGCTGCTAATTCAGGAACACTTGTACCTATTGATATTATAGTTACTCCAATTATTCGTTCACTTACTCCATATTGATTTGCTAAATTTACTGCACCTTTTATTAATAGCTCTGAACCACCCCAAAGTCCTAATCCACCAATAACTAAATATATTAACACCAAATAAATGGGTAACTCTACATCATCTTCAGGCATTTCATCAACAACCGCAGGTTTTTGAAATTTTAGTAAATAAACTAAAAATACTATCAATAAAATAAACAGTATTAATCCTTCATATCGTTGTAAAACACCATCATAAGCTATAAAAAAATAAAAAACAACAGAAGATAACATCATTACCGGCCAATCTATTTTATAAAAACTTTTTTCAACACTTATTGTTGATATCACAGTAACAATACCTAGTACTAATCCTAAATTTGCTATATTTGAACCAATAACATTTCCTAATGAAATATCAGCATGACCCTCTAAAGCTGAATTTAAACTGACTATCAATTCCGGCATTGAAGTAGCAAAAGACACCACAGTCATACCTATTACAATTTTAGGAATATTAAGACGTAATGATAAGCCAACTGCAGCCTTTAACAACCAATTTCCTCCTAAAATCAAAATAATAAATCCGGTAATTAATAAAACGTAATTCATGCTTGGTTTTTTACAAATATAACAGAAAAACTTCTCCACTTATAATATTAAAAATGAAAAATATTAAATTTTTGTTAAATAACTATATTTATAGTTTCATAACTATTTTTTTAGTTTACATTTGTTTTAAAGATTTTACAAAATGGAAAAACTTACCAATAAAGAAGAGGAAATAATGCGTGTTTTATGGAAATTAAAAAACGCATTTGTAAAAGAAGTTGTTGCCCAATTACCAATTCCCAAACCCCATTACAATACAATTTCAACAATTATTAGAAACATGGAAGAAAAAGGTTTTGTAAATCATATCGCTTTTGGAAAAACGCATCAATATTACCCTTCAATTACTAAAGAAGAGTATAGAAAAATGTTCATGCACAAAACCATTCAACACTATTTTGAAAATTCATACAAAAATGTGGTTTCTTTTTTTGCCAAAGAAGAGAAAATTAGTGTTGATGAATTAAAAGAAATTATTTCTATCATCGAGAAATCTCAAAAAAATAAAAAATAATGGAATATTTATTAAAGTCAACGGCAATACTCACCATATTTTATATTTTTTATAAAGTATTTTTACAGAATGAAACATTTTTTCAATCTATAAGGAGTTATTTTTTGGTTGGAATCTTTTCTGCATTAATATTGCCTTTAATAATCATAAAAAAAAATATTCAAATTGAGTCTTTAAATTTATCCGGTCTTTATACTAATGATTCATCTGCGATTTTACATATTCCAACATTTAATTGGATACAATTAATTGCAATCATTTATATATTAGGAGTAGTATTTTTCTCTGTGCGATTTCTAGCACAACTCAGTTCATTATTATGGTTTTTATATACACATGAAAAAATAAAAAAAGGAAAATATATTTTTGTGAAAACCACAAAAAATATTGCTCCTTTTTCATTCTTTAACTATATCGTTTATAATTCTAATAAATATAATAATAATAAGGAGTTAGAACAAATCTTAATACATGAAAAAACACATACAAACCACTTTCATAGTATTGATATTTTTTTATCGCAATGTATAGCCATACTAAATTGGTTTAACCCATTTATTTGGCTGTACAACAAAGAGATGCAAAAAAACTTGGAGTTTATTGCAGATGAATTCACCCAAAATATTACTGAAGAAAAAAAGAAATATCAATATTTATTATTAAAAACAATATCCCCAAACTATAAGATGGCTTTAACAACAAATTTTTACAATTCATTAATTAAAAAACGAATAGATATGTTACAAAAAAATCGCTCAAATAAAACCATGCAAATCAAATTTGCGTTAATTATTCCAATATTAATTGCCTTTGTTTTTACTTTTAATACCAAAGTTATTGCACAGCAAAAAATAATAAATACAGTTGAAATACAATCTGATTTTGAAATAGAGATAATTACTAAAGATTTTACAAAAAGTCAATTTGAAATTTTAAAAAATAAATATGCCGGTAAAGAAATTACTTTTAAATACAAAAAACTAAAATACAATTCTAACAATGAATTAACTTCAATAAGTATTTCTGTTAAAAACAAAAATGGCAATCAGGCAAACCTTTCTCAAAATGGTTCTGAACCAATTAAACCTATCCAAATTAAAATTAACAACGAAACAGGTACTATGTCAGTAGGTAATGTATCAGGTACTCTTCATGAACATGAAAATGTGTTTTTTAGCTCTGGAAACAATGGGATACACAAAACAATTACTATTAAAAATGATGGGGATCACGATATGATTTTTATTTCAAGTGATAGCACAAAAGTAATTGAACACAAAGATGGTTTTGTATTTTTTTCTGACGATGATCATGGTAAAAAAGGAAAATACATTGTAAAAGTAAAAACTGATAGTGATATCCATTTTGGAGACGAAAAAGGTGAATTAACAAAAATTTGGATATCAACAGACGGTGATACAACAAATCTAAAAAAAGTAGAACTTATTAAAGTTCATGAAGATAATGATAGTACACAAAAAATAATTATTAAAAAAAATCGACCTTCTGGTAAACATGATAAATTTATCATAAAATCAGATGATAAAATACATACCAATCATGGCAAAATGATATTTAATGATTCCGATGGGAAAAAACCTTTATTTTTTGTAGATGGAAAAGAAATTGAAAATGGTAAATTAGAAGATATTGACCCTAATAATATTAAATCTATGAATGTTTTAAAAGGCAAAATGGCAATTAAAAAATATGGTGAAAAGGCAAAAGATGGTGTAATAGAAATTATTACGAAAAAAGAAAAATAAATTATTTTCAAATAATTAATAGAAAGACGTCTTACCTAAAGGCGTTTTTTTTATTTTTACACCTGAAATGAAAAAACTAGTTTTTAAATTTTTAGCTAAAGTGAATAAAATACTTTTCCCAAGCATGGGAAAAAGACAAATTGATATGAGTAAAGCCAAAAAATGGCAAATGGCTATTATTGGCTGGAGATACTTTATTACCAAAAATAGTTTGGATTAATACTCTAATAGTATCATTAACTATTTGTTATTATTTCGTATCTTTAACTAAAATCATAAATTATGGATGATCAATCAAAACATGTCAAATTCTTTGTTGGTTCATTAATACAAATTCAAAGATTACAATTAGATCTAGATGACAGTGAAATTCCTTCTTTGGTAAAAAATAATTTCCAATCAGGTTTACGTTCCGGTTTTTACGGAGGCTCGCCATCTCAGGTTCAATTATTTATATACGAAGAAGATCTAGAAAAAGCCAAGCCTATACTTGAATCGTTTAAAAAGGTAATGAAGCTTTAAATTTAATTAAACATATATAGTAAATAGGTTTAATTTCCTTGTTATATGTTTAAATATAATCTCTCTAATTAAAATATAATTAATGAAAATTCTACATATTAAGTATTTATTCATTGCTTATAGCTCATTGTGTTAATTAATATTATTCTATAACAATTCTTCTTAATTTCAGGTAATTATACGAGCACCAATTCAAAAAATAATTAATCGTTTCTATCTTTAAATAACAATATTTTTCTTTTGTTGTAGTTATTAACACATGTATTGTACATATTTATATTTCTATTATAAATTATAATATTAAGACCAATGCTACGAAAATTAAATCAATTGAATACAATCTTTATCTTGTTAATTATAGTACAATTATTGGTAATATCTTGCTCTAATAAAGAAAGCATTCAAGATGATAATATAAATAAGGGGTTTATAAAAGAAGTTATTTTTAATACCAATGGTAATTTTAAAGAAAAGAATATTTATAGTTATGATGACAAACAGAGACTTTCAAGAATAGATTACCAATTCAATTCACTTAAAAACTATATTATTAATGTAAATTGGCAAGCTGATAGAATAATAAAAATGTCACAAGATCAATACTTTCAAATTTTTAATTATAAATCTGCTGGAAGGTTAGAGTGGATTACCTCTATTAATTGGCCCAGCCCTGAAAATGGGATCTTTCAAGTTGATGGAGATTTTTATAATATCAAAGTTATCAGACAAGATGATAATCCTCTTTACCAAGAAAGAAATTATTTTATTGAAGATTTAAATTTAAAACGAATCACTTTTATACATAAAAATGGTGAAAGTGGTGAAACTTTTATAAGTCCATCAAATGTTTTAAGACCAAATTTCTTTTCTCATGATTTTAATAACAAAAATGATAGTTTCAATCAGTTTTTGAACTTATCTATAAATTGCCCTTCAGAGATCATTCACCAATATAGTGATGGGAAAAAATTAAAAATCAATTATACATACGAAACCAATAATGATAATTACCCAGTAAAAATTATTGCAAATTATGATAATGGGGTAATCGAAACAACTTCTATAACATACATACAATAACAATTTTAGGTTTATTATTCTTAATAAGCTTTAGGTAGATTAAAATTCTTGAAATTATTTTTTCTTTATTATAAAAAGAAATATATTTGCAGCCCAATAAAATTGGCCTCGTGGCGCAACTGAATAGCGCATCTGATTACGGCTCAGAAGGTTACAGGTTTGAATCCTGTCGAGGTCACTTAATAATGAAAAGCTCACAAACGTGAGCTTTTTTTATTTGAATTAGATGAAAACTAATCATCTAAAATACCGAAACTCACTTTTGTGTTTACACGATACTCAGAGATTTTGTTATTATTTACAGTCACTTGCATATCTTGAACATATACTGACTTAATGTTTTTTACTGTTTTTGATGCTTCATTGATAACATTCTGAACGGCATCCTCAAAACTAACGTTAGAGTTTCCTAGGATTTCAATAACTTTTAATACTGACATGGTTTAAATTTTTAGATTAATGATTCCTCTATGGTACAATGAAATAATTCTATAAACAATGATGCACATCAATGTTTTAATTGATTGATATCAATTAAAACAAAATATTCTAAAAGTTGATTGGTATGGTTTTTTGATTTACTTATTTTTGAATACCTTATTTAACGATTTTGTTATGATTTTTCGTTATAAACCAAAGGTTATTAATTGCGCTGAATTTCCGATTAGGAAATTCCTAAGCAATAAATTATACCTTTTATTGTCAACTGTTATATTTCGAAATCCCAGGTTAGAATTAAGTTCAAGGAGTTTGTTTTTATAGATCCATCGTCAATAACAGGAACATCACTAATGTTTATTAAACCGTAGTTCTCTCTAATTTCAATACTTAAATCATTTTTCTCGTCAAGATGGAACTTGGTTCCTATTCCAATTGAAAACCCAAAATCTACTTTTTTATAAAATGAAGTCAAATCGTCTGACTGAGAACCTTCTCCCTTAATTTTAGCATTTAATAGTAAACCGAAATAAGGGCCACCGTTTACAAAGAATTTATTTGAGTTTCCAAATTCATGTTTCAATAGAACTGGTAATGTTAGGTAGTCATAATGAATATCAGCTTCCTTTTCTGTAAAAAATCCATTTTCATCAAAATAGCCACCTTTTTGGCTAAGGCTTTTTCGTTCAAAATTTAGATTTATTTTAAGCGATATATTTTCTTTTAAATAATATTCAAAAGATATACCTGCTAAAAATCCAATTTTAATATCTGAATTTTCGATTAATGTATTTCCTCTAAATTTGGTAAGATTTGCACCGGTATTTACCCCAATTCTAATTTCATTTTGTGCAAAAATAATACTTGTGAGTAATATTCCGATTACTAATAATAGTTTACTCTTTTTCATTTAGCTAATTTATTTATAAATGTTTATTTAATAGTTGTCAACAGATTGAATATGGGTCGTCAGGCATTTCAAAGCACCGAACTATCAAACTGCTATATTTTTTATCATATGTACTCATCTTCAAATTTAGCATTATCTAACCAATAATCTATATTATTTATTGGGAGTAGTATTTGTTTGTCAATTCAATAACCCTTCAATCTCATTGCTTACCCACAAACCAGGCTCTTTAGTTTTGTCAAATGGAATCCAATATTTTGGTAGATATAAACTATTAATTCTCCAATATCCATCTTTTTTCTTTTTTGTCCGAAGAAACTCCTTTGCCAGATTACAACGTGAATCCGAATCCAAATTATTGTCCTTTAATAATCTGAGTATTTCTATCACATTGGTTTTATATGAAAACGGATAAGTTAGTTTATTAATATCTTTCGTGATTGGTTGTCCATTTGATTTTCGTTTATAAATTTGATGGTCAAGAATATATTCCAGCCCAGCCTCTAATATTTCCTCAACTTTGTTATTTTTTGAGTAATCTGAACTTTTTTTATAGTCGGTTAGTGCAATCATTGCTTTCACGACCCCAATATAGCAGGGTATAGATTTCATACAACCTCCATATTTCAATATTCGTGTTCCATTCCATCTGTTTTCTTGATAACGCTTAATATTCTGATATTTTAAAATCCAATCAATCCCTATTTTAATCTTATCATAATCGACATAATTCATTCGAATAAGAACACTTGTAATCATAGAATTGTAACAAGATAAAATATCATTACTTTTCCCAGAAAAAGAGAAACCGTCTTCACAAAATGACAAATCTACCAGTTTGTTAATCCACTTGTTAACCTTTTCATATCGATAAGCAAACGGTATTTCAGATATTTCAATCAGCCTATTTAATAGATTTAAAACATCAAAATCAAAATCAGTGCTGTATCCATTTTTTTAATTATACCAATCTTGCTAAATTTCACCGCGCTTCACATATTTCGCCTAACGTGTTCGTGTATGATTTGTAGTGTCAGTACTAAGTTAACAAAAATGGACAAACTTATTGAAAACCTGATAGGATTTTCAGATAACTATTAAACACTATGAATTATACACGTCCTAAGTTAGTTGCCGTCCTTTACTAATTCAAATATTTATTTTCAGTCTTATTTTTATCAATAGTTCTTTTGAGAATCTATTTTCTTTGTGTATAAAAGTTTAAAATAATTCTAACTTTAATTTGTTTAATCCAAATGCAATGACACTTCTTAAAAAAATACTATCAATACTGTTTCTTCTTTCTGTACAATTGGAAATAATACCAAGCTGCGATACCACCTATAAAAGAAAATAAAGCCAACATCCAAAACACATGTTGATGCCCTTCTGCACCTGGCGAATTCTCTAAGAGATATCCCATCACGGGCCCTGTAAATATATCTGGAGTATAGCCTATGAGTGAAATAAGGCCAACTGCTGTTCCTGTAAGAATCAAGGGTATTTGACCTCTCTCCATAACCGCAAAGTATAGAGAACGTGCAGCGTACACACCAGTCGCCACGACTAATATCGAAATAAAAAACAAAACTGTCGCCGAATCTGAAATCAGACCAAGAGCGAACAATAATGCTCCCAAGAATGAAACAACAAAACTAACGAACAACCAGAAGGTGGTTTGTGAGCGGTCCGATAATACCCCGATTAGGATTCCAATGACAGGACGGACAAATAACAAAAAAGCACCTACTTGGGCCGATTGCACTTGGTCATACAGCATCACGTCTTGGGCATACAGCGAAAACACATCTGTAATTTTGTAGCCTACATATGCACATAGAATAATTATCATCAGTAACCATACGGAAGGCAAACGTAACACCTCTTGAATTTGTGATATCGTTATTTTTTCCAAAATGATCTCCTTTTCTATTTTGCGATCCAATTTCATAAAGAACCACACCAATAGGCCAACAAGAGCAACTATACCAGAGGATACATGTATTACCTGCTTGAAGGCTGCTCTACTTTCAGAGACTGTCAACTCGGAAATTTCTGAAGTAATAAATAGTGAAAAAATAATTATACCCATAGTTCCGAATAGAGCCCCCACTAATCCGCGTCCGCCGTCCAAAAAGCCAAATGCCTTGCCTTGCGAAGTAGATCCACCCCAGACCCGAGTAGCCTTGATCATCGGAGCCCAGAATAAAAAAATGGTCGTAAAACCCCAATAACCATAAAGTATTTTTAATATTGTATAACTAGGAAATGTAGCATAGACCAATCCTCCTAAAGCAGTCATCCATAGTGCCACTGCAATCAATTTTCTTGGAGGAAACTTATCGGCTAAGAAACCTCCAAATGGATAAGATAACAAGGCTACAATGCCATATACGGAGAAACATAGGCCTAACTGAAGATTATCTAGACCAAATGCCTCAAGCACCGTAGGCCTAAAGACTCGTGAAAGAACAAATGGAAGAATAAATACAGACTCTCCAGCCAATATAAGTAGCAAGAGAAAATGCCAAGGAGCTTTCTTTTGAATCATTGAGTTTAATGGATTAAACTTTTAAACATAAAAGTAATTATTATTGTCTAAAAATAGCTCTTTGCAATGGTTTTCGATTGGCAAGAACTAAGTAATTAGTGATTCGCTCAGATAGAGGCTGTTTTCATTTTGATAATGTTCTTCCTTTTAATCTATTTAAATTCAAAAAAATCTAGTTTGGTAGTTAATGGTTTTAATATGGGGCGTTTGGCATTTTGAAACGCTTCATTTTCAAGTAAAAACTAATTTTATTTATTGCTACAGTCTTCATTTTTAGCACAATCTACCAAATACACTATATTTATTGTTATGTGCCGAATTTATTTTGGTTTCATTTCTTGCATTTCAAATCCTGTTGTAGATTCAAGCGATGTATTAAACTGATTATTTTCAATTTTAAGATTGAATTTTATATCATAATATTTTTGGTCAATAAATATCTTTTGTTCAGGACTCTCTGTTGAATAGCTTTCTCCTTTCATTCTTAATGGGTAATATTTCTGCTTATCAATTAAATATTGGGTTTTCGAAATAATACCTTCGTTATCTTCAAGTTTGGTCGCAAACCCAGGCATTGTCATCTTATTCTCTAATCTAATTATTATTTGAAAACAGTACTTGCCCCCAATAGTTGTATCATTTATTCTCTCAATTGAATATGAATCTGCATTATCCAGTATATGCTTGAACTCATATTGCATTCCATAAATTGTATTATGACTCCAAAAATGTTTCCTCTTAAAATCAGGATATTTAACTAAATCGTAAATCCTTGCGACACTATCTCGATTATTTTTTCGGATCAGTCTATTCCCATCGTATATGTCTTCAAAACTAACGTTGATTTTATCATTTGTATACATGTACCAGTGTCCTTTAACACCTACAATAGAATCACTATTCAGCCTTTTGAAATACATCTCTCGATATCGAAAGATGGTATCATTAACATTTCGAGGATTAGTTCTAGTCATATCTTGTTTATAATAAATCGTTTCAATAGTATCTATTGCTTTTATTGTCTTTTTTAATATTTCCGAAGCAGTTTCTTTTTCTTTGCAAGAGCTTAATATAATCAAAGCAGTTAAAAAATATAGAATTCCATTAACTTTCATTATTTTATCAGTTTAAGTTTTCTGGTTTTATTTGGCACACAACTCGTTATATCCAAACAAAAATAATCGTTTATACGATTCTGTTAAGAAATAACAATACTTTTAAGTTGTTTTATTATTCAATAAATTTAATACAATAGCTGATAAACATTAATGATATATATCATTATCAAATACTTAGATAATAATATTAACTTTTTTGAGGAAGTAGTTTATAATCTCGGTTCGTGAACTTGTTGCTTCAACGGTTTTTTGTTGTTTGAAGTTATTCTTTCTTCAATTTTTTGTAAAAATCTTTTAATATCCTCTCTGGTAGGGTTGTGTTTCTCAATCATAATTCGGGATTTTCATAATTAGTGATATCAAAAAATAAAAGTTAGCATTTTAAACTTTATGCATAGCATATAAGTTCTATTAAAAAATTAACTTTGTTCCATATTTTTTATGAAGTAACAATTATCATTTTTATAAATGAAAAAATTACACTTAAACTTCGGTATCATTATATTATCACTATTTATTATGGAATCCTCTTATGCACAAGATTGGGCTAATTTAAAACGCTATAAAAATGAAAATAAAAAAATTGGATTACCATCACCAAAGGAAAATCGAATTGTATTTATTGGTAACTCCATTACCGAAAGTTGGAGTAATTTGAGTCCTGAATTTTTCGTTAAAAAAACTTATATCAATAGGGGTATTAGCGGACAAACAACTCCTCAAATATTACTCAGATTTAAAGAGGATGCAATCGATCTTAAGCCCAAAATTATAGTAATTTTAGCAGGCACCAATGATATTGCTGAAAATACAGGTCCAATAACACTTGAAAAAATTAACGAGAATATTATTTCAATGGCTGAAATGGCAAAAAGAAACGGTATCATAGTTATTCTTTCTTCTGTTTTACCGGCTTTTGATTATCCATGGAAACCCGGACTTCAACCAGCTGAAAAAATCGTTTCACTAAATACGATGATAAAAAATTATGCAACAAAAAATGAAATCATATATTTAGATTACTATTCTGCAATGGTAGATAAAAGAAAAGGGCTGAAAGATGAATATACTTATGATGGTGTTCATCCAAACAAAGCAGGGTATCAGGTCATGGCTCCTTTAGCAGAAGATGCAATAAATAGAGCTTTAAAAAGTTCATTTTAATCCTCTAAATAAAGCACATACAATTTGTTACGTCGAAATCAGATTTACGCTATTATCATTAATATCATCATAAAATTTTGCAAATGTAACATGGGCATATGGAATTAACCATAAAAAACCAATTCCTAAAGTTAGAATGCAAAGTAAAGCCAGTCCAAAAAACCGCAATCCCAAATAGAAATATTTCCATTTATAACCATCCATCATTTTTTTACTTTTATCAATTGCTTCCATTGGTTCAATAGAATCATCATCAGCTATTATATAAAAGGTCATTGCATAAGATATGGCTGCAATTATTCCCGGAATTATTAATAACAGAGTCCATAAAACGGTAAATATTACAACCAAAAGATATGCTATTATAGAAATTTTAAAATTTTTAAACCCTTCAAATATCTGCTCAAACCTAGCTTCTTTATTTCTTGATAAGTTTAATGAAAATATTGAAATTCCTACAGCAAGCGGACCAGCTATAACCAACAAAATGAGTGACGATAACGGATACTGTTCAGAAGCTTGTTGTACTCCTCCTATTATCAACCCATAAACCAGAAATGTTCCTATTGCTAATCCCCATTTACCTTTTAGAGATTCTTTTGATAATTTCATTAATTCTGCATTCTTTGTTTTCATGTGTATTATATTTTATTTCAATTCTATTTGTTTAAACTTTTCTTCAATCATAGTATGATAAGCTTCTTTCAATTCCTCATTAAGAAAACTTTCATTGATAAATTCATGCCATATAGTCGGTAACTTCTCAAACTTTTTAAAAACGTTCTCAATAGATTTTTCATTCATTCCACTCACTTTCATGGCAATTGAAAAATCTTTTCTTTTTATTTTTTTCTTTTTTCCATTTAAATTCAAGGCCAATTCTTCATCATCTCCTTCAACTACTAATTCAGATGCCACAAGGTCATATGCTGGGCACAAATTATATTTTAGCTCTGGTTCCTTTAAAAGAGAAAAATTCTTAAGATGCATATCATTGTTACCTGTTAAAAAACAAAATAATACTAATTCATAAAAATTAACAATATCAAATCCAGGATTAGCAGAAAATGATTTTATAATTTTTGCTACTTGCTCATGAGATCCTTTATATTTATGTTCCGTTAGCCTTTCTGTTAATTGACACATATCTTCCATGTGTAACTTCTTATTTTTTAACCTGTCAATCCTTTTCGTTATGTATGCTAATTCACCAGATTTCAACCTGATTAATGAATGCTTAACTGTTTTTATTTTTGAAATTTCTGCAAGATGCATTGTTAAGTCTTCAATTTCAGGTAAATGTTTGTAAAGTACAGTTTGTGGTTTGAGTATATATTCCCCCCATAATCCTACAATAGTAAATCTTTCAGTTGCTGAATCATCTGTCATTTTTTTACTCGTTAATGAAAGTTTGGGTTGCACTCCGGTAACTGTTCTTTGACTTTTAACTACTTTTTCTGCCAGTTTCAGCATTTCATTTTGTGTATAATCCAGAATTGGAGGAATGGGTTTGCCAAAAAATTTTAGGCTACATGATTTATGAAATTCAAGTGTAGCAAATTTTTCATCTATAATTTCTTGATAACAATATAAGCATCTACTCATTTTCGCTTGTTTCAATAGGTTTTACCGATACGGCTCCAATACAATCTTTACAGGTTACTAATAAAATACTCATCCTGTCCCTTATATTTAGTTTCCAATTTTTTTCTGCAATGTCTAATAGCCAACCTTCAGGAATTAGCCCATCAAAAAACGGAAAAAGAATGCTGCTTGAATATTCTTTTTCAGTTAAAGGTAATGTCAAGCTAATTGGTTCTGCTTTCTTATCTTTTAAATAGTCTTTTTCATATTTAAAGTGAAATCCATCTTCATTTTCAATAAGCGTACCAGCCCATTTTTTATGCATATATATTTTAGCTTTTTTCATTATTTATTCTCTATTTCTTTTGTGGAGAATTCAATATGATTTAAATTTAAACAGTCAGGGTTGTTGTCAATGTTGATGCTCTTTCAACCTGAACTGGACCTAATTCATATCCAAACAAACTTAAAACTTGATTTACTTTATCCATTTTAAGTGTGTTTTTTCCTTTTTCAAGTTCTCTTACAAACCGTATCCCTACACCTGCTTTTTCAGACATTTCTATCTGTGTCATTTTTAGAGATTTCCTTTTTATTCGGATAAACTCGTTTAGTTTTAAAGATTGTTCATTCATAATTATACCTTATCGGGTATAAATATAAGTAAATTATTTTAAACTATACCTTTTCGGGTATAAAATATAAATTTAACAATAAATTGTACCCGTTTGGGTATAAAATAAGATATTTGGATAAAAACCTACCTTTTCGGGTATAATTAAACAAATACTCTTTCCATTACTCAAAACGTGTCTTAACCATTGTGAGAATACAAAAAAACTTTGTCTCCAATTTTATAATTTATTTTAGACCCTATTAAACTATCCTCAGTAGCTAAAACTTCAAAAATCACTCCGTTAAATTCACTATGTTTTGAATCTTCTGATTTAACTATCATTTTCTGTTCTTTTTATTTTGTGTTGTGTCATTATTCTGTATGCCACACAACGTTTGATGTAAAATTAGTGTTATTGGTACACGAGGATTTTCCTAACGGAAAATACATTATAAATATACCAAAACTTTGAGTTTTGCTCAAGCCTTAACATAAATTTTATCTCTATAGCTATTTGGTATTATAGTTGATAGAATAATCAAAACTAATAAATGAAACATTTGCTAACTATATTAGTGCTTTTAATTTTTTCTTCTTGTATTCCTTTAAGAATTGCACCAACAATTAAAAATGATAAAGTAATGCTTGCAAAAAAATTTAAGAGAAATCTCCCCAGAAATTATGCACTTATTTTTGAAGATCCAAAAGACGCTAATGAGTTTTACAATTATATCAATACAAAACATGAATTAAATCATCAAGATGTTGAATGGAATACTCCATTTATTATTGATGATGAACAATTCTTTTTCTCTTTTTATGAAGTAGAGATCCCAACAAAAACCATAAACCTTATTCCTATTATAATTGATGTCAGTTTAGATTCAAATGGATATGATCCTATGTTTGAAGATTCTCAATTTTCACGTATTGGTCATTGGTATATAGCACTAACCGTTTCAGATGCAAATATGGATGATTGTCTTAAGCCGAATTATAAATTTAGAAAAGAAATACTAATGTATCTTCGAGATTTAAGGATGGAGTATTTAGACACTAATAATTATATTGAGGCTTTGTTAAAAAAATGAAAAATTATTAATTTTATAAGTTGTTGCCAGTAGTTTTTATTCCTTTCCATTCTGATTTTAGCATAGACATAATTAATTTATCATGATATTTATTATCTCTGTAACAAGCCTGTCTTAATTGTCCTTCAAATTTAAATCCAGCATTTTCATATGCTTTTATTCCTCCAATATTCAGTTCAGAAACGGTTAAGAAAATTCTATTTAATTTATAATCTAAAAAACCAATTTTCAATATTTGTTCAGTAACTACTGTTCCTATTCCTTTTCCCCACATTTTTTTTTCACCAATAAAAATATAAAATTCACCAGACTTGTTAATCTCGGAAATATCACATATTCCTGCATATCCAATTAATTCGTCAGTAGTTTTTAGAAATATTCCAAAATTAATAATCTCATTATTTTCAATTAATTTTTTATACCACTTGTTTATTTCGTCCTTTGTACTGATCTTTAGAAATAATGGTAATGAGTATTTTATTACTTCATCATCATTTATCCATTTATAAAAAGGTAAAACATTGTTTTTTAAAAGTGGTTTTAATTCTATCATTTAATTTTTCGAAGTTTTTTTGATTATATCTGGAACGGTTTGGTTAAGATTTTGTAGTGGACTAAAATAGCTATTACTGTACGCAATTAATTTTTTTTTAAATATTTACTCACCTTTAATTAAGCTAAAAACTGCTATAAATTATAGCAGTTGTTGAACTAAATCCCTCACGGGATAACTTATTTACCTAAATATTTCTTAACATGATACTGAATGGGATCTCAACCACCCCTATAGATTAATAATAACCTAAAATTCAGTATCATGAAAAACAAAAGATTAACAATTGTCCAGTCTGCCCTTCAAACTATTGACAGTTTCGAGCAGGTTTTCAAAGTTATCAAACAAAACACAGTTCTACAAGGAAAAAGTCTAAGTACTTTCAATAATTATCTTCGCAGAATTGCCATTATCAGTTTACATTTTGAAAGACTTCCACAGGATATTTCAGATGATGAGCTCAAAGATTTTCTAACCGGACTTGCTTTATCGTCATCATCACCCTCACGAAGCAGTTTTAAACATATGGTTTATGGTTTGCGATATTATTTTAGGCATATCGGTCAGAATAATAGAGCTATAAATCTTCCTTCACTTAAAAGAGATACAAGGCTTCCTGTAATACTCAATCGTGAAGAACTCAGAGAATTATTTATAACTCCTAAACTCCTCAAACATCGTGTGATGCTAGCGCTTATTTATTCTGCAGGATTACGTTCTTCTGAAGTGAGTAAATTAAAGATTGCCGATGTTGATTTTGAGCGTAAAACCATTCATATAAGGCAAAGTAAATACAAAAAAGACCGCATTGTTCCTCTTTCTGATTATATGACTATTGGCTTAAAAAAATATCTTGACCTTGAACATCCTTATCTCTGGTTGTTTAATGGTAAAGATGATGATGGACGATATAGCAGAAGTGGTGTTTCCTGGGTAATGAGAGAAGCATTAAAGGAATCTAATATTCAAAAGCAGGTCAATCTGCATTCTCTTCGTCATAGCTATGCCACACACCTATTAGAAGATGGGGTTAATATTGTAATGATAAAAGAATTATTGGGTCATGCTACCATAGCTACCACAATGATCTATCTACATGTTGCTCAGCTTCCGCATACACCACCTCACAGTCCGCTAGACACCTTGTACGACTTTAATCGGTGAAACATAACAATTATGAAGTTGCTCATGTTATTCAGAGGTTTGGTGATGAATTTGTAAAAAAACACCATCCAAACACCTGGACAACTCGTACCTTAAATGCTTTACAGATCTGTCGTACTGCTGCACTTGGCGGACATAAAGAAAGATGTGATCATTGCGAAAAGATCAGAATGAGCTATAACAGTTGTCGTAATCGTCATTGCCCAAAATGTCAGGGGTTAAAACAAGCTTTCTGGATAGAGGATGTTTCCAAAAGAATTATCGATACCAAATATTTTCATGTGGTTTTTACTGTTCCTGAACAATTAAATACCATTTGTTTACTTGATAGTAAAAGATTCTACAGTATTCTGTTTACCAGTGTATGGCAATCTCTCAGAACATTTGGTTATACACATTATGGTGTAGAAAGTGGTGCTCTTGCTATTTTACATACTTGGGGACAAAACCTAAGCCTGCATCCTCATATTCATTGTTTGGTTCCTGCTGCTGGTATTGATCTTTTAGGTGATATGAAAAAAATCAGTAAAAAAGGTAAATACTTGTACCCTGTAAAAAAACTTAGTATTGAGTTTCGTAGCAATATGATGAAACGATTAAAAAAGCAACTCAAAGTAAACAATCAACTTACCAAACACCAGTCTTTAATTGATAAGGTATGGGCAAAGGATTGGGTAGTTTACTGTGAACCTTCCTTTGCGGATGCTGATCGTGTAATAAAATACCTGGGGCAGTACACCCACCGTGTAGCGATTAGTAATCATAGGATCCAGAACATAACTAAAAGTTTTGTCAGTTTCTTTTACAAAGATTATAAAGATAATGGTAGGCAGAAACCTACAAAATTAAAGGGTGTTGAGTTTCTTAGACGCTTTTCTATGCATATTCTACCCAAGGGATTTGTAAAGGTTAGGTATTATGGCATCTTGAGCAATCGATATACCAAGCAAACCGCTATGTATCGTAAACCACCTAAGATGGTGATTGATAATGAAACATCACAACAGCGCATTTTACGCCTTACCGGATTTGATATTTATAAGTGTCCGTTCTGTAAAAAGGGGCATATGCATACCATTGAGATCATACCTAAAATACGATCTCCAGTAAGATTCCTTTACACTATAAACTAAGAAAATGAAAAAGACATATAATCCGATTTTAAAAAAATTCTGTCATGACAGTACAGGGTGGTTATTATGTGAAATTGAAAAATAAAATCAATGAAATCAATGAAAGTTAAAACGATAATGAATATGTAATATAAAACGAAATAGTACTCCTTGAAATTGTAAAATCTTCCCCAACAGGGGGAATACTACCTCCTAAAAAATGCTATTGAAAACCCATAAATGAAATTTGTGATAAACTACCCAGAATTTAGTTCAACATCTGCTTCATACTCGGCTTTACAAGCCGTATGAAGGCTATTTATT